>DATHOK010000258.1:0-3957 GCA_035484995.1 Verrucomicrobiia bacterium
CAGGCACTCCGCCGCGTTGCCGGCTTCGCCGACTACGTCAATGTCTGCCTCGTCCTCCAATAACCGCCGCAACCCTTGGCGCAGCAGAACATGGTCGTGCGCGAGCAAACAGCGGATCTTGGTGCCAAGAAAAATCACTTCGTTTGAATCTGTGCGTGGGGGCACACAGTTCTCCTTTGTTTGGCCAGAGAGTTTACAAAATGACGCGGACGACTGGGCAGAACCAGAACTACACAAGAATATGAATGTGAGCTATTGTAGCAATCATTTGCACTCCCGTGCCTATGAAATCCGCAGAGGGAGTGCCTTTTCTTGCGACCTGGGGAAATGCGGCTCTTTAATCTCTCCACCGGGAAAACTCCAGACGGACGCCGCATCAGGTAAAATCGAGCACTTATGCTGCGCTACTTCACTGCCGGAGAATCACACGGCGAAGCTCTGGTCGCTTTCCTCTCGGGGGTGCCCGCGGGGCTCAAAGTGGACCAGGCCTTCCTCGACCGTGAGCTCTGGCGCCGGCAACAAGGCTATGGCCGCGGCGGACGCATGAAGATTGAGCGCGACACGGCTCACATCCTCTCTGGCGTACGTCATGGCATGACGATTGGCTCGCCTATTTCTATTCAGCTGGAAAACCGCGATTGGAAAAACTGGCAAGAGTCCCTTCCCGTCGGCGAGGGAGACCCTGCCCGGCACAAGCGAGTAGCATCTCCGCGGCCCGGACACGCCGACCTCGCAGGCGCGCTGAAATATAACTTTCCGGAAGCTCGTTACGTGCTCGAGCGCGCCTCAGCCCGCGAATCGGCAGCCCGCGTCGCCATCGGCGCCCTGGCCAAAATCTTTCTCCGCGAACTCGGCATCGAAGTTCTCAGCCACGTCGTCGCCGCGGGTAACGTGGCCTTGCGGCAAGACGTCCCTTGGGAGCAGATTCACGCGCTTTACAATCAGGAAGAAATCTTACTGAATTGTGTGGACAAAGAAACCGAGCAGCGCATGAAAGACGAAGTGGACAAAGTTCTCAAAACTGGCGACTCGCTGGGAGGAGTTTTTGAAGTGGTGGCTCACGGCGCCCCACCGGGCTTAGGCACGTACGCGCAGTGGGACGAGCGCTTGGACGCCCTGCTCGCCAGCGCCATCATGTCATTACAGGCGGTGAAGGCGGTCGAGATCGGCTCCGGTGTTACCGCTGCCGCGTCTCCCGGCTCCGCTGTTCATGATGAAATCGGCTATGGCAAGGGAACCAGCTTCACTGCGTTTACCCGTTCTCGCAACAACGCCGGCGGGATCGAAGGCGGCGTTTCCAATGGACAGGAGATCCGCGTCCGCGGCTATCTGAAGCCGATTTCCACCTTGCGCCGCCCGCTGCAATCGGTTGATTTCGCCACACGCCAACCCGTGAGCGCTGCTTATGAGCGCTCCGACGTTTGTGTAGTCCCCGCGGCCGGTGTCGCAGCCGAGGCCATGGTTGCACTGACTCTGGCCCGCTGTGCTCTCGAAAAATTCGGCGGCGACTCCATGGGAGAAACCTTGCGCAATTTCCAGGGTTACTGCTTGCAACTGAAAAACTACTGACTGTACCTGAAAATGATCTATCCCATTGTTAAATTCGGAAATCCCGTCCTCGAAAAGCCCTCCGAGAAGGTCACAGTCTTTGACGAAGAATTGAAGAAACTAGTCGACGACATGTTCGAGTCGATGTATGCAGCGCGCGGCGTGGGCCTAGCGGCGCCGCAGATCGGTATCTCGCGCCGCATCGCGGTAGTTGATGTCACTTTCAAAGAGGATCCGGACGCCAAACTCGTCCTTATTAATCCGGAAATCATTCACAAGGAAGGCCGCCACGCCCAGAGTGAAGGCTGTCTCAGTATCCCCGATTTCCGTGAAAACGTGACGCGCGCCCAGGTGGTTACCATCCGCGCCCAGGATTTGACTGGGCAGGTCTTCGAGAAGATCGGCGACGACCTGCTGGCTCGCGCCTTCCAGCACGAAACCGATCACCTCAACGGCAAGCTCTACATCAGCCACATCAGCGCCCTGAAGCGCGACTTGATCAAGCGCAAAATTCGCAAGCTGGTCAAAGCGGGAGAATGGTAGAAGAAATTTGTAATTGGGTAATTTCGCAATTTAGTAATTTGTTGCGGACATGATGGCTCGATGCGATTCTCAATTACCCGATTACAAAATTGCCCGATTGCCAAATGCCCTCATCCCTCAATCTCGTTTTCTGCGGCACGCCGGGCTTTGCCGTGCCCACGCTCGACAAACTGGTCGACGCTGGATTCCACATCAGTCTCGTGGTCACGCAGCCGGACCGTCCCAAGGGCCGCGGTCTCGAAGTCGTTTCTTCCCCGGTCAAGCGAGGGGCGTTGCAATTGGGCTTGCCGATCGCGCAGCCTGAAAGCATCAAGAACAACGATGCCTTCCGTGCGCAACTCACCGCTCTCAAACCTGACGCTATCATCGTGGTCGGTTACGGCCGCATCATTCCGCAATGGATGCTTGATCTTCCGCCTCTCGGCAACATCAATCTGCACGCCTCGCTCCTGCCGAAATACCGCGGCGCCGCGCCGATCCAGTGGGCGATCGCGCGCGGCGAAACCGTAACCGGAGTCACCACAATGAAAATCGATGCCGGCCTCGATACCGGTGACATTCTCCTGCAGCAGGAAATTCCCATCGCTCCCAACGACACGGCGGAGACGCTAGCTCCGAAGCTCGCGTCCGCAGGCGCGAATCTTATGGTCGCAACCCTGCGCGGATTGCAGAGCGGTAGCATCCATCCACGACAGCAAGATCACGCACAAACCACTCTTGCACCGATCCTAAAGAAGGAAGAAGGCCTTATCGATTTTTCCTGTCAAGCGGCAGAGATTCTGAACCGGATGCGCGGCTTTCAACCCTGGCCGGGTGCATATACGAAGTTCCGCGGCAAGAATCTGCAAGTGTGGAAGGCGTCCGCGCTCGAGCGGGCGCTGCCGCCGTCTGAGTTGAAGGTGGAAAACCATCTTCTTTTTGTCGGCTGCGGCCAGCGCACCGCAATCGAACTCATCGAGCTGCAACTGGAAGGCAAGAAGCGAACCTCTGCCTCTGACTTCATCCGCGGCTATCGCCCGGCGCCGGGCGAAAGGCTCGGCTCCTAGGCAACACAAATTTTCCTCGGCACAGGCCGCCTCCGTCATACTGGCCTCGATTGACGATGAAACAAAAAGCTCGAGACTCGCGCCCGGCAGTTTCTCCAGCCCGTGCCGCCGCATTCGATATTCTGCTTCGCGTCGAGCGCGAGTCTTCCTACGCATCCGAACTTCTTCATTCCCGCACCTACGCTCGCCTCACGACAGTCGATCACTCCCTGGCAACCGAATTGGTCATGGGAGTTTTGCGCTGGCGTTCGCTGCTTGATTCACAAATCGCCGCGAGCTCCGCCCAGGCAATCTCCAAGCTTGACCTCGAGGTTCTAACCGCGCTCCGCCTCGGGATTTACCAGCTGCGTTGGCTCAGCCGCATTCCGGCCCGCGCTGCCATCAATGAAAGCGTAGAGCTCGTCAAGCGCGCCCGAAAGCGTTCTGCTGCGCCGTTCGTCAATGCAGTCCTGCGGAAGCTCAACGCGAGCGTCTCCGGCGTGGGCGACTCCGCGCAACCCGCAATCAGCGCTGCTTCGATAGAAGGTCTGGCTTCCAGCAGTGCTCATCCGTTGTGGCTTGTCGAACGCTGGGTCCAGGCCTACGGACTCGATTCTGCCTTTCGCATCTGCCGGCACGATCAATCGGTCCCTGTGACCGCAATCCGCCTCCGCCGCCCGGAAGCTGAAGAGCAAATCAAAGCCGAAGGAATCGAACTCGCTCCCGGCGTGTTCCTGGCCTCCGCACGGCGAGTGCAGCAAGGAGATGTGGCCAGGACCGCGGCTTTCCGCGCGGGCCTCTGCGTTATTCAGGACGAAGCTTCGCAGCTCGTTGCAGCTCT
>DATHOK010000259.1:0-3533 GCA_035484995.1 Verrucomicrobiia bacterium
GCGACTGCCAGAATGGTTCGAGGTACTCAACACCGACTTCCGCTACCAGCTGACCGTGATCGGGCAATTCGCGCAGGCCATCATCGGACACAAGATCGAAAACAACCAGTTCGAGATCCGGACGAGCGCGCCGAACGTCGAGGTATCCTGGCAAGTGACCGGGGTGCGGCAGGACGCCTACGCCAAGGCGAATCCGCTGGTGGTGGAGCAAGAAAAAGATGCGCGGCTTCGAGGCTTCTACATCCATCCCGAGTTGTACGGCGCGCCGGCTGAGAAACAGATTGAATGGGCGCGCCATCCGCAAATGATGAAGCAGATACAGGAAATGCGAGCCAGGGAATTGGCCGCGGCGCAGAAGAAGGCGGCGACACGGAATTAGCCGCCGCCGACGAAGTGGACGATTTCGAGGCGGTCGCCGTCTTTGAGATGAGTCTCCGTCCAGCGGTTGCGCGGGACGATGTCGCGGTTTAGTTCGACGGCTACGCGGTCGGGCTTCATGGCCAGGGATTCGATCAGGGCTGCGAGGGTGAAGTTGGCGGCGGGCGCGGGATCGGCGAAGCTGCGTTTTTCTCCGTTGATGTGAAGATTCATTTCATTCCAACCAAAGCACGCTGAAGACGCTCTCTGTGAGCCGTATTGTCTCACGCGGCAGGACGAAGCCTCGCTGCGCTTGGCTGGACGGCCGAAGGCGGCCGTCCCCACATGATGGGCCAGCGTAGCCTCCGGCAAAAAGCCGCCGGGACGGCGGCGCTACGATTACTCGGCTTTGCGCAAGGCGAATTTGCGGGTTACAGTTCGGCCTTCGTGGTTGGCTTGCACCATTACCGAGGCGTCGGCGAGGGCGGATTCCTCGACCTCGATCGAGATCTGGGCGGCGCCCGCGGAATCGGTGACAGCTTGAGTGTAGAAAGGCGCGGCGTCGGGGCGGGCGAAGCGGAAAGTGAGGCGGGCGCTGGGCACTGCCGTGCCGTCTTCGGTGACACGTAGTTGCATGGTCAGATTGCGGTCGTTGTGAACCGAGGCCGAGTTTTCCCACTGCACGTCGAGTTGTTTGATGCCGGCCAAGGCATCGGTTTCAGAGCGGTCGAGGACGCTTTCGAGCTTGCCTTCCCGGATGGCTTCGAGCACGAGGCGATGCTGATCGCGGAGTTGCTGTTCTTTTTGGGGATCGCCGAATCCAACCTCCGCAGCTGAGGCCGCATAGGAGATGGCGCGTTTACCAATGCATCTTCCACGCACGAACACCTGGGTCTGGAGCAGTTTTTCGCTCTCGCGCGCTTCGCTCTGCACGTGGTAGATAGTGTCGACGTGTTTTACATCCGTGTTAAATCCAAAAATCATGAAGACCCTGAAATTCTTTTTGCCGAATCAGCAAATGCGTGGCCGAATCCCTTGACACTCTTGCAGAGTAGCACCTAATCTAGAATGTTTAATCGATGCTTCGCGCGAATTATATATAGCCCGTCCTATGCCCGACAATTACTTCGCTGGCTACCTGCCGTTTTTGATCCACATTCTGCTGGCGGGCGGAATCGCGACAGCCATTATCTCGCTTTCCTGGTGGATCGGGGAGCGGAAACCGACTCGGGCCAAGATGTCCGCATATGAGTGCGGCATGACTCCCGTGGGGGACTCGCGCGGACGCTTCTCGGTGAAGTTCTACCTGGTGGCAATGCTGTTCATTTTGTTCGACGTTGAGGCCGTTTTCCTTTATCCCTGGGCAGTGATTCTGCGCGATTTGAAACATTTCGGGTTGTGGGAAATGTTTGTCTACATCGGCATTGTTCTGGTCGGCTTCTTTTATGTCTGGAAGAAAGGCGTTCTTGATTGGGGGCCGACTGACGTGCGGTCCGGTGTGGGGTCTGGTGTCCGCCGGGGAGGACGCTGATGGCTTTGGCGCCTGCCATTACCGATCTGGAACAGCTGAAAGGTCACCCGGCGGTGGCGCGGCTGCTGGCGTGGAATGCTTCGGCGGTTGCAGGAGTGAAGTTCGATCGCGACGAGATGACGATAACGGTGGATCGCGCGAACCTTCGCGAAGCTTGCGCCCTGCTGCGTGACGACGAGGAGTGCGCTTTTAACTTTCTTTCTGACGTTACCTGCGTGGATTGGTATCCGGCCGAGCCTCGATTTGAAGTGATTTATCACTTGCTTTCGATTCCCAAAAAGGAGCGGGTACGGCTGAAAGTTCGGCTCGATAGTGCGAGCCCGGTGGTGGAGTCGCTGACTTCACTTTGGTCCGGCGCTAATTATTTTGAGCGCGAAGTGTTTGACCTGTTTGGCATCCGCTTTACCGGGCATCCTTATATGCGGCGCATTCTGATGCCCGAGGACTGGGAAGGCCATCCGCTGCGGAAGGATTATCCAGTGGAGGGCTACCGTTAGGATCGGCTATGGCTCACCTTGCTCCCACTCCAGTGCTCGAACCCGGCCAGGATCGGACAATGATCCTGAATATGGGGCCGCAGCATCCTTCCACGCATGGAGTGCTGCGCGTGCTGCTGGAGATTGACGGTGAGACCGTGGTGCGGATCATGCCCGACATTGGCTTTCTGCATACCGGAATCGAAAAGACTTGCGAGGCCAAGTTTTACCAGCAGGTGGTGCCGCTGACGGACCGCATCGACTATCTGTGTCCCCTGACCAACAATCTGTGTTACGTGCTGGCGGTGGAGAAGTTGCTGGGGCTCGAGATCCCTCCGAAAGCGCAGTGGCTGCGGGTGTTGCTGAATGAGTTGACCCGGATCAATTCGCATCTGGTTTGGTTGGGAACGCATGCGCTCGACATCGGCGCGATGACGGTGTTTCTCTATTGCTTTCGGGAGCGAGAAGACATCCTGCGGATTTTTGAGATGGCCAGCGGACAGCGGATGATGACCTCCTACTTCCGCGTGGGAGGAATTGCGCTCGAGCCGCCTCTTGGATTCCTGGAACGGGTTCGCGAATTCGTCGGGCGTTTCCCCAGTAAGGTTGATGAATACGAAAACCTGCTGACGGGAAATCCGATTTTTATGATGCGGACCCAGGGCGTGGCAAAGCTGAGTGCGGAAGACGCTATCGCTCTTGGGGCTACGGGACCGACGCTGCGAGGTAGTGGTGTTGACATTGATTTGCGGCGTGATATGCCGTACTCGGGCTATGAGAATTTCAAATTCAAGGTTCCGGTGGCGCAGGAAGGCGATGTCTTCGCTCGCTATATGTGCCGGGTGCGGGAACTGCGGGAATCGAATGAGATTGTGAAGCAGGCTTTGGATGGGATGCCGGAAGGGCGGATCAAAGCCGATGCACCAGGCATTGTGCTGCCGGACCGGGAGAAGATGAAGACGCAGATGGAAGCGCTTATCTATCACTTCAAGATCATTACCGAGGGGTTTGCGGTGCCGGCGGGAGAGGTGTATCAGGCGGTGGAGTCACCGCGCGGGGAGATGGGCTACTACATTGTCAGCGACGGTACGGCTAAACCTTATCGGGTGCACATGCGCGCGGCGTGCTTTGCGAATTTGCAGACGCTGCCGAAGATGTGCGAGGGCGGG
>DATHOK010000260.1:0-3918 GCA_035484995.1 Verrucomicrobiia bacterium
TGCGGGGCGGGCTTACCGGTCCAGATTTCGAACTGGCGCGCCGCCTGGTGGACGAACATTTCGATGCCCGGAATGATCTGTGCTCCCCGCTCTTTCGCCAGTTTCAGCAGACGGGTCTCGACCGGATCGTAGATCATGTCGAAAACATAGCGCGCGTTAATTTCCTTTTCCTGCAGCGGAGTGTCCCGCGTATTCCCCATGCCGACCGGAGTGGCGTTGATGATCACGTCGAAGGCATACTTTTTGAGGTCGGCGCGCTTGATCGAACGCGCGTGGGCCCGCCGGGCGAGCTTCTGCGCGGCAGCAGCGCTGCGGTTCAGAATGTAGACTTCCGCTCCACGCTCCCTCAGGCCGAAGACCGCTGCGCGGGCTGCGCCTCCCGCACCCAGCACCAGGATCTTTGCATCCTGCAACGTGCTCAAGCGGCGCTCCAGGGGGCGCACCACTCCGGAAGTATCAGTGTTGAAACCGTAAAGTTTTCCGTCCTGGGCGCGGACCACTGTGTTGCAGGCGCCGATCTTCGTGGTATGAGAGTCGGTATTGTCGAGGTGAGGAAGAATGGCTTCCTTGTACGGCATGGTGATGCTGAGGCCGTGGATGGGAATCTCGCGCACGCAGTTCAGCAGGTCTTTGAGAGTCTTGGCGTGCAGGGCGAGGTAGACAGCGTTGACGTTCTCGCGCCGGAAAGCCGCATTCATGATCGCGGGCGAGAGCGAGTGGGCGACCGGGTCTCCGGCCACGCCGTAGACGCGGGTGGCGGCGTCGACCGTATCGATGCGGTAAACGCTGCGCAGCTCCTGTGCAGTGGCTTGTCCGGGAGCCGTCTCTTCTCCGGCGCTGGCCGCCGCGAAGGTAAATATGCTGCCGGCGCGCACTCCGAGCACGCGGCTTATGATGCCTTGTTCGCCCATGCACAAGCCAACCAGAGAATGGTTGTCGCCTTCGCGGCCTAGAAACTGGATCATGGCGACGTTGTCAGAGAGAGTAGCGGCCGTGCTGACCGCTTTGTAGAAGTCGGCCGGAAAGGCCCGCATCTTCTCCAGAGTTTCGTCGAGCTTCTTCGTGCCGCGGAAGTCGTGAAAGGAAAGAATCAGTGCCGAGTGGCCGCGCAATTTCTGCAGTTGCGCAGGTTTGCACTTCAGGGCGGTTTGCAGCTCTACGTCGACCAGCTGGCACCCGACCGCCGAGGCCTTGGCTAGAATGTCGAGCTGGGAAGCGATAGACCCCCGGAATCGGCCTCCGCTGGCAACCCGGCGGCAGGTGGCAATCACTACCGTGCCGGGATGTGCGTCCAGAAAATGCTTGATCTTGGGAAGCGCCAGGGAAGGCTTTGAAATATAATCCAACCTGAACTCCAGAAAGGAGTTATCCCGTGTCAGAGCCTCCGCCTTTTCGACCAGTTCGGAGGCGTCGGGCGCGGTGACCGCCACGCACACCCGCGGCAAGCGCAGAGGCAACAGGCGGGGCGGGTAACTCCTGGCGGCAGAAATCATCTTAGAGTGAAAGGTTCGGCGCGAATCTTACAGGGGCTGAATTCCAGATGCAACAGCGTATTCACAAATTCCGCGAAAACCCCGTTTCCGCAAACCGTCTAACACCCTCGTAACCTTGACCCCCTCTTACCCCCTTGTTACCTTCCTGTTGAAGCCTAGCTTCCATGGCATTTTGCTGGAGAGGAGGCGGCGTGTGTCTCTTCTCGGAGGTAACATGAAGAAAATAGGACTGTTAGTACTGCTAGCTGCAAGCGCCGCATGGGCCCAAGCGACAGCGGATGCGGCTCCGGCGACTCCGGTCACCCCGGAAGGAACCATTTTCACGTCGGCCAACTTTCCCATTCAGCGGGTCATGATGCCCACCTACGCAGATATTTACTGTGCTGGGTTCATCAACCGGCAAACCCTACCCGATGCGAATTATATCGCTGGCGGTTTGGACTCTCCTGCAAGCACGAAGTTCGTCAGGGGCGATATCGTTTTCCTGAAGGGCTCAGGCTACACTCCTGGTGCGGAATACGAGATTATTCGCGCTTTGCAGGACATCAACAAATATGAAATGTTTCCCGGCCAGATGAAGCTGCTGGCCTCCACAGGGCAGCCCTACGAGGAAGTCGGCCGCGTGCGCATACTCGATACGCGCAGCAAGACGGCGGTCGCGCAGATTGAATACTCTTGCGACCCCCTCAACCCGGGAGATACGGCGATCCCGTTCGCCGAGAAGCAGATGGTGCAATTCCACCCGCCGCTTCGTTTTGACCGCTTCCTGCCCGCTGGCAGCAAGGTTTCCGGGCGGATCGTGATGGCCAAAGATTTTGACTCGCAGCTGGGAGCGGGTCAGAAGGTTTATTTCAACGTGGGGGCGAACCAAGGCGTGAAGGTGGGGGATTATTTCCGCGCTGTGCGGAACTATGAAGCCACTCTCGATGATCCAGTGGATTCGCTTTCGTTCCGGGCTTCGGTCAGTGAAGACACGCAGAAGAAGCAGCCGTCCTTCGATCCGGGTATGTTCGAGAAGGGCAACGGTCCGGTGATACACGTAAAGGACCTTCCACGACGGGCAGTCGGCGAGATCGTCGTCATCGGAACCACGCCCACTACGGCAACCGGAATGATCGTGTTCGCCATGGAGGACGTGCACCTCGGCGACGGTGTGGAACTGGACGACCAGGCACAACAACAGCAGTAACCCTCGCAAGCATCACAAACACCGGGGACGGGCAACCGTCTCCGGTTTTTGTTTTGCGGCAATGGTCAGTGGGCACTCTTCTCGCCGAAGACTTCCGCCGTGAACGCCTCGATAGCCGCGTCTTTTTGCCACGTATCTGGGGGCAATCCAGCTTTGCGGCAGGTTTGTTCCAGGAACATTGTGCGGTCCCACGCGTGCTCGACCGGGACTTGCGGCAACAGCAGGCCGCGGTGTCCGTGCCAGCTGACGAGCAGACCGTGGCGGCCGATTTCGATTTCTTCCGGCAGGATCGGCTGCGCAGGAGACAAGATACTCAGCTCAATGGCCAGATGAGGAGCTTCTTCGCGCGTGACCGGCGAAAAGCGGTTGTCGGCGAAAGCTGCGGCGCGCGCAGTTTCCGCGACCGCCCGGTAGACGGGGCAGGTGGGCAGCACATAGCCGACGCATCCGCGCAACGCTTCTGCTGGCCTGTCGTGTCCTGGCTGATCGTGTTCTGGCGTATCGTGGCGCAAATAAATTGAAGTGAAGACGCCGCGAAGCTCGGCGAAATGAGGCGTAGGGGGCTCCGTCGAAATCTCGAGGTGATCGAGGGCAGAAGAAATGGAATCGTGCGCCAGGCGCAGTAGTTGACTACGTTCCTCGCTGGAGAATTCCTGGACGGAGGCCACTGCCGAGGCCGAATTATGTTGAAGGGGCGACATCGGCATCTGCCGGTCGGGGCGCCGGTTGTGGCTTTCGCCGACGGCTCAGAATGAAGGCGCGGCGCCGACGTTTGGAAACTTGCCGGTCAATCTTCGACCAGAACGCGGCAAAGTAATCGATGCCCGAAACCAGCGAAACACAGACCACAAACCAGATCGCCGCATACGCGATCCAGTGCACCGGGAAGACGAAGTTACCGTAAACCGGCCACTCTTTCCAACGGTGGTCGAGTATCACCGCGACCACGGAAACAATCTGCACCACCATCTTGAACTTGCCCAATTCGCTGGCTTCGATAGTAAAGCCCTCGGTCGCAGCGATGGAACGCAACCCGCTCACCAGGAACTCGCGGCCAATGATGATCACTGCGATCCAGGCCGGAACCAGACTGGGATTAAACTGCACCAGGGTGACGAACGCCGCAGCGATCAGAAGCTTGTCGGCCATGGGATCGAGCAGAATCCCCATGGTCGTGATCTGCCCGCGCTTGCGCGCCAGGTATCCGTCAATGCCGTCGGTCATGGACGCGGCGAT
>DATHOK010000261.1:0-22133 GCA_035484995.1 Verrucomicrobiia bacterium
ACATTCGTAACCCAGTCGCGCATCGCCTCATTGATCGCATCCTTCAACGTCCGCGACCCCGATTCCACCCCGCGCACCTCAGCTCCAAGCAACCGCATGCGGAACACATTCAACTCCTGCCGCCGCATGTCCTCAGTCCCCATGTACACCACGCACTCGAATCCCAGCAGCGCGCAAACTGTAGCTGTAGCCACGCCATGCTGCCCCGCGCCAGTCTCCGCAATCACCCGCCGCTTTCCCATGCGCTCGACCAGCAACGCCTGCCCCAGACAGTTGTTGATCTTGTGCGCTCCGGTATGTAGCAAATCTTCCCGCTTCAAATAAATCTTAGCTCCGCCCAACTTCTCCGTAAGCCGCCGCGCAAACGACAGCGCCGTAGGACGCCCCGCATAAGTCCGCAGCAACTCTTCCAGCCTCTCTTGAAATTTCGCATCGCGCTTCGCCTTCTCATACTCCCGCTCCAATTCCTCCAGCGCCGCCATCAAAGTCTCCGGCACATACCGCCCGCCGTAAACCCCAAACCGCCCAGGCTCGTTTACAACGCGCAGGGTGCCCCGTCCTCCTCGCGTTCTTAGCGAGAGGGCGGGGATTTTGACTTTGATTGTTCTCGGAACCGTAGCCATTTCTAACCCGTCTTTCGGTCCGCGTCGCGCACGGCCTTCACAAACGCGCGCACCTTCTCCGGATCTTTCTTTCCTGGCCTCGCCTCAACCCCCGAAGCCACATCGACTCCCCAAGGCTTCAGAAATCCGACAGCCCATCCTACGTTTTCCGCAGTGAGACCGCCTGCAACTACGACAGGATGTAGCCTTCCGAGCGCCGAAACGAATGAATACGCTTCGCCCCAGGCAAAGGTCTTGCCTGTACCACCACGTTCTTCGCGGTTTCCGGAATCCAACAGGACACCCGCTAGATTCGGAAACCCGCTGAACGTCACGAAAACATTGCCCTTCCGCCACTCGCGTACGATCTCAATCACTGGCAAGCAAAAAAAGGCGGTGCGATTGACAACGTATTCATTCGGCCTCTGGTACTCATCCCCGTGAAACTGCACTGCCGTAAGGCCTGCTTCGTCAGTGACCCTCGACACTCTTTCCGGCGGGTCGTTCACAAAGACCCCGATTTTATCTATCCGCTCCGGCAACTTCTCCACAATCTCCCGCGCCGCCTCGACACTCACGTTCCGCGGACTCTTCTCATAAAACACAAACCCCACCGCATCCGCCCCGGCCTCAACTGCGGTCAGCGCATCTTCCAAATTCGTCATCCCACAAATTTTCACCCAGGTCATACGCACAGTTGTCCGCAAAAGGTAAAAACTTCGCGCAGAATCCGTTCACCGCCCACTAGGTACTCGCAACTCGGTACTGGCAACGAGAACGCGCAGTGCCTCTCCCGGCCGCTCCGCCCGCATCAGCGACTCCCCAATCAAAAATGCCTGGTACCCCGCCCCACGCAGGCGCGTAATATCCTCACCCGACCGAATGCCGCTCTCCGCCACTCGCACCACATTCTTAGGAAACTTCTCCGCCAGCCGGAACGCTGTCCCCGCATCCACCGTAAAAGTCCGCAGATTCCGCGTGTTCACTCCAATCAAATCGCATCCGGCATCCAGCGCCCGCTGCAATTCTTCCTCATCATGCACTTCGCACAAAACGTCCAGGCCGTGCAAACCCGCACCGAGCGCCAGCCTGTTCAATTCCGCGTTCGTCAAAGCTGCCACAATTAGCAACACGGCGTCGGCCGAATTCGCCCGCGCCTCCAACAACTGAAATTCGTCCACAATAAAATCTTTGCGCAGACAGGGTATCTTCACCGCCGCCGAAGCCAGTCGCAAATTCTCTAGCGAACCTTGGAAGAACTCCCCATCCGTCAACACAGAAAGTGCCGCGGCTCCCGCCGCGTCTAATTCCCGTGCCAGTTCCTCCACGCAAAACTCCGCCCGGATCAATCCCTTCGACGGGGAAGCCTTCTTCAACTCCGCGATCACCGTCACGCCAGCTTTGCTCTTTTGCTCCAGCGCCCGCCGAAACCCGCGTGGCACATGCCGTTCCGCCTGCTGTCCCAACTCTCGCAAATCAGCGGTTTGTTTAGTTTCGAAGATCCTCCGACGCGTAGAGCCCACGATCTGGTCAAGAGAAACAGGCATAAGGAGTGCCTGAATTATACGGGAAGGAATGACACCTGATTGTTTAGCGGAGGCGTTTCGTTCTTATCCTGTGAACCCCTTTGGTCAAGCTCTTGATCGAGTCTCTTGAACCACCCCGCCGTCACTTACAGACGTTCTCGATCTCCTTGTAAGGCTTCTCCTCGTGCTCCGGATACTTGATCTGCTTTACCTGCATCCACTGGTCGAGCAGCGTTCCCGCATCATGCAACCCCACATCCGGATCGCCCTCATACGCCGCATCAGTCTCGACTTCCTCTAGCGGCACCAGCTTGAATCCTTTCTTCTTCAGCAGATCTAACGCGTCCGGCAGAATCGTGCTGCTGAAGGCTCCTAAGTGCATCAACAGCACGTAGTTGATTTCATGGCCGTAGATCAGCTTCGCCTGCGCCCGCCCCAAGTCGAGGAAGTCCGAGGCGGTACTCAAGTAGCTCGACCGCAACCACTCAATCGACTTCGTATTTCCCGTCGCCACGCACCGCGCGTATGCCGTATTCCACAAGTAGTCTTCCCAATCCAGAGTCACCTGCGCGATCCTGTAACCGTGCTCCTTTAAATAGGCCCGAATCGCGCGCCGCTTCTCCACCGTGTCTCCCTCATGCAAGTACGGATAGCGAAACCAGTGCCAGTCGCCGCCCGGCCCCGCCTTTCGCGCCAGCAACTCCAGCGCCGGCTCGTTCTCTCCGATCTCCCGCTCGAATGCTTCCGCCGTGTTCTGTTCCAGATCCATGTGCGAATAGGTGTGGTTCCCTACCGGCTCCGCCGCGGCCCACAACTTCAGGGCCTCGGCTCCATCGGCATTTCCCTCCAGCTTCTTGGAATTGATAAATCCGTATACGGGAGGCACGTGCCGCTTCTTCAGAATCGCCAGCACATTCTTGGTAGTCTCCGCCTGCGTAACTCCTGGTGGCAGCATCCCGTTTGCCGGCAGATCGTCCATGGTGATCGCCAACTTCTGCGCAAGGCAAAAACCTGGCACACCCAGGAAAGAGACAAACAGCAGAACATTCTTCCAGCCAAAAAGCCGAAGCTGATTTTTCATGACAAGGAGTTTACTCTTCCGGCAGATGAATGCCTGCTGAGGGGTCCAGCCGAGCGCAGCGAGGCGCACGCACACGCCTTTTCAGCTTCTGATCATTGGTGCCATCGAAGGGACTCGAACCCCCACACCGTTGCCGGTACATGGACCTGAACCATGCGCGTCTGCCAATTCCGCCACGATGGCAATCTGAATTGCAATGCAGCGGCGGCCCGAAGGCCGCCGTGTCAGGAAGATCCAACACTTCTATTTTTGCAGCCCGCTAACAGCCTGTCAAACACCGGCGTGGTTGCCGAAGCCGGAAAGCCGAAGCCCGGTCTACCCCAGCTTCGCCGTCATCGAAATCTTCGCGTTCAGCACCTTCGACACGGGACAGCCCTTCTCCGCCGCCTCTGCATACTTCTGAAACGCAGCCGCATCCGCTCCCGGAACCTTCCCCACCACATCGATGTGGCTCGAGGTAATCGTCCATCCTGAATCCAGTTTCTCCAAGGTCAGCGTCACGTTCGTGCTGATACTGTCCGGCGTCAGATTCGCGCCGCCCAGTTGCGCCGACAGCGCCATCGAAAAGCACGCCGCATGCGCCGCCGCAATTAGCTCCTCCGGATTTGTCCCGGGACCGTTCTCAAATCGCGAGGTAAATGAATATTGCGTGTCTTTCAGCACTCCGCCCGGCGCCGAAATCGTTCCCTTCCCATCCTTTAATCCACCCTTCCACACTGCGCTTGCCTTGCGTTCCATCGAGTTCTCCTGATTATGAAAAGAAAATTAAATCCCCGGCCATTGTAGACGGACTTGGCCGGCATGTCAGGTGCGCCAGCTCTCGGCAAACAATCCTTCAGATTCAGTAGAAATCTGAGCAGCTCAAATAGAATCCGCACACCGGACAGCTCAGCTTGCACCGGTTCTCCTTCAATTCCGCCGAACAGTTCGGACAAAAACACTCGGGATGCCCGGGTTTCGTGCCCATCGGTTCCCCTTTACCTCGATTTTCTTCAGCCAGTTCTTTTCCGTTCGGCTTCATTCGCGCAACATACAGCCACCAAGCCAGTGCGAACAAGTGGAAAACGGGTTCCTCCGCGCGTCTTGGTTCTAACCCGGGGTCGTGTCCCATTGCGAAGAATTTTCTGCCGGTTCATAAATCTTTCCTGTATCCACAGACCTTTTTGCGCTAGAATGCCCCTGCATTGAGAGCGGCTTCCATATGGCCATGGAGCGCTCTTGGCCTTCCCCCAGGAGGTAGTAGATGTATCGGCCCTATTCCAGTTCGTTGGCGGATTCTCGTCCGTTCTTGAACGTCGATTCCCTGATCCGCAACCTTGACCAGGATTTCGTCACTTCCTTCAATACCGGCAACTACGACCAGGTCGCCGCTCTCTTCGCTCAGGACGGCGCATTTATGGCCCCGCACCACGACCCAGCCTATGGCCCTAAGGCCGTCGAGCGCCTGCTCCGCCAATTTGCGGAATCCGGATACGAGGACCTACGCCTCGAAACCATGCGCGTCGAAGCTTCCGGCGATCTGGCCATGGAAATCGGCCGGTACAGTGTGGGCATCCGCAGGCCCGATGGCACCATCCTCGCCGACCGCGGCAAGTACGTAAAGGCCTGGCGCCGCCTGGGTGCGTGGCTTATCATGGCCGACTGCTGGAGCAGCAACCTTCCCGTTCCGCGCTGAACCCCCGATGGGACGATAAACGACCGGACTGTAAACGTCGACTGTCCAAATCCGAAACGCCGCAGTCCTCCGGCTACGGTTTGAATTCCATGGCAACGGTGGTCTGCACTACCGCTGCCTTTCCGTCGATCCGGTAAGGCTCGAACCGCCACCAGCGCATAGCGTCCATCGCGGCCTGTGCCAGCACCGCGGGACCATTCCGCGCCCGCACATCCACCACGGATCCGTCGCGTCCGACAATTACGTCGAGCTCAATCACGCCCTGCAGCTTCGCCTGCCGTGCCTCCAGCGGATAATCGGGATCCACGCGGTGAGTCACCAGCTTCTGCATCACCTCGGCGGGAACGCGCGCCTGGGGCTGCAGCGCCTCGGTGGTCTTTTCGTTCTTGCGCAGACCACCCTCTATATCTTCCCACCCGCGATTCCAGCGCCACCACAATGCCGTGAGCAAGATTGCCGTCGCGGCCGCGAAGAATATCCATCTCCGTTCCCGGCCGCTGCGGGTCAGGGATTGAGAACTGCCCGAGCCCCCCCTTTCCGAACCTTTCCCCGCTTCGAGCGGAATCTTCCCGCGCACGCCCGGCTCCAACTCCGCCTTCGCGTCACCTGCCCAATCGCGAATAGCCGCCTGCTGTTCGGCGGACAGTCCGACGAACTCCAGCCCTGAGCGTAATTTGTCTTGATGCCGCACCAGCGCGCGAGCGCGCAATGGATCCGCCACTCGCGGCAGCCGAATCTCCACCCCTACGGACTCACCCGGCAGCAGTTCTCCCGCCAGTACCGCGGACACTCCGCCCTCGCCGAGATTGACCGACCGCCCCGGCAAAATATCGGGAATTCCCGAACGCACCACCTTTACATCGAGTAGCGCCTGCACGCGGTATCGCAGCCAACGCCTCCGCGAAGGCTGATCCCGCCCCGGTGCCTGTGCCCCTGCCGGCATTCAACGCCTCTGATTTCTTGAAGAATTGCGAAAAACAATCCACCACTGAATCGCGGAACGTTTCCGTGGCGAAAACGGTTTTACTTGCCGCGAGCCCGCAGTTCCACAACCTCGCTCCCGTTCGCCACCAGCACCACACTCGCCATGCCTATGAATAACCCGTGCTCCACGACTCCTGGCATATCGTTCAATCGCCGGGCCAGCCCATCCGCATCCAGAATCTGTCCGAACCTGCAATCCAGAATGTGATTATTCTCGTCGGTCAGGTACGGCTTCCCGTCCGTTCCCCGCCGCAGCTCAACCGCCGCGCCCAGCGCCTCAATCTTTTTCTGTACCACCGCCTGCGCGAACTTGATCACTTCTACCGGCAGCGGAAATTTTCCCAGCACCGGGACTCTCTTCGTTGCATCTGCGACAATTACGTAGTAGTTCGTAGCCGACGCCACAATCTTTTCTCGCAGCAGAGCCCCACCGCCTCCTTTAATCAACCGCAATTGCGGATCAACTTCGTCCGCGCCGTCCACGGTCACATCGATCTCCTGGCACTCATCCAGTGTCGTAAGCGGAATCCCCAGTCCAGCTGCCTGCTCCCGCGAACGCTCAGAGCTCGGTATACCGCGGATCTTCAGACCATTCTTCACCTGCTCTCCGAGCAGTTGAATGAAGTACGCCGCCGTCGATCCCGTCCCCAGCCCAACCACTTGACCATTCTTCACGAACTGCAAGCTCGCCCGTGCCGCCGCTTCCTTTTCCTGATCATTCGCCATAGGTCTTCGATATTGAGGAACTATTCGGACGGAGGAGCTCGTGTGGGACGGCCGCCTCGGCTGTCGCGCCGAGCGAAGCGAGGCGGCTTCTTAGCAGAGACCAGCCAACTAAAGCACTCTCAACTACGCCGTCCCTTCACCCCAAGCTCTTCTGCACGTAAATCAAATACCCCGCCAGCGCCATTCCGAACAGAACCGTCACAATCGCCACCAGATCCACCACGAATCCCGCCGGTTCAAACTTCCCCTTATCGAGTTGCGCCCGCGTTTTTCGATATCGCGCTAATCCCGCAACCATCAGCGCCACTCCCGCCAGAATCGCGCTCATCCCCATCCACACCGAAAACCCCGTGGCCTTGGACCCATGTCCCTGAAATTCGGTTAACTGTCGCATGGCGATCGCAAACCGCCCGATCGCGAATCCAAACACTACAATCGCAACGCTGGTTCGCACCCAGGCCAGAAATGTGCGCTCGTTGGCGAGGTGATCGCGGGCCCGATTGGAATCCTCAACCAACAGATTCTCCTAATAAAGGCAGGATGACGACCGCAGCATTATTCCACAGCCTTCGCAGCCTTGTCGTGTTAAGGCGAAAACCGTAGAGAATTCCTTGCTCTGTGGAAATTTTTTAACATGGGCTTTACATTCGTCTGTCACCCTACGAAGTAAGTTCCTCCGCCACTCCGCCGCATTTACTACGCGCAGGCTAATGCCTGTGGATTTTTTTTCATCGGGAATTCACGTTCGTTTCACCTTCCCGTAACCGCGTCCCGATTACCTTGGGATGAATAGATGTCCCATCCCGCGCCCAGTCTGGCGACGAGTCTTTGAACTCGATGTTCAAGAATCTGCTCATAATCCCGCTCTCTTGTCTGTGTCTGAGTCAGTCGCTTTTGGCCCTCCATGCGCGCAGCTCGTCGGACGCTTGCCCGCGCCCCTTGCCGGGTAGCGTTGTGGCTGAACCGGCGGATCTGCACAGCCACAATGGTGTGCTGAAAGTTGAACTTACGGTTCACAACACCAGGCAGAGCGACGGATCGACTCGTTACTGTTATCTCGATAACAACCGGACAGAGTCGCCGACTCTTCGCGTAAACCCCGGCGATCTTGTCATCCTGACCCTCAAGAATGATTTGACGGCTTTCAGCCCTGATGCCGTGGCCCCCACCCACCAACACATGCATATGGATACCGAGAAAAGCGCAGACTCCTGTGCCGGCGACTTGATGACGCGGGAGTCGACCAATCTCCATTTTCATGGCCTGACGATCCCTCCAGTTTGCCACCAGGACGAAGTCTTGCACACGTCGATTCAGCCCGGTGATCCTCCATTTGAGTATCGATTTCGCATCCCCGAAAACGAGCCTCCCGGACTCTATTGGTACCATCCGCACATCCATGGGTTTACCAAAGAGCAGGTTCTCGGCGGGGCGTCCGGCGCCATCATCGTCGAGGGAATCGAGCGGGCCGACAAGGCGCTCGCAGGATTGGCGGAAAGAGTCTTCATCATCCGCGATCAAGACCTGTTAAACCCGAACGCTCCGCCCTCGAAGTGGGAACCCGTCGTGTCCAAGATGCTCCTCGATCGCGATGGAGACGCCGCCAATACCGGCACGGGATTCGGCAAGCCCGCGAAGGATCTCTCGATCAATTTTGTCCCAGTGCCCTATCCAGACTATCGGCCCGCCGTAATCGAGATGAAGCCGGAAGAGCAGCAACTATGGCGCGTGGTCAATGCGTCGGCAATCACTTACCTCAACCTGGAAGTTCTATTCGGCCAATCGCCCCAGCCACTCGGCCTCGTGGCTATCGACGGAGTTCCCCTCAACGGAAATGGCCTGCCTGCGGATTTTGTGGACTGGCAAACCCATCTCGCAGTACCGCCCGGCGCGCGCGTGGAATTCATCGTGAAAGCGCCTCCTGAACACACCTCGGGACTTCTCGTCACCAGAACTGTGGACACCGGACCGAGCGGGGAGAACGATCCGAACCGCGCGATCGCCATAATTACAGCCTCCAAAGATGCACCGGAGCCGCGCGGCGCACTCGCCACCTCGCCCCAACCGCTTCCAGCTTCGCCATTGCCTTGGCTGGGAAGCGTGGCTCCCGTGCGCGTTCGAAGACTTTACTTTTCCGAGAAGCTGCTCGATCCAAACGATCCCAACAGCGCGACTGAGTTTTACATCACCGTAGATGGCCAGACGCCGGCGCAGTTCGATCCCAAATCAGAAATCCCGAGCATCATTGCGAAGCAAGGAACGGTTGAGGATTGGATCATCGAAAACCGGTCGAGCGAGCTGCACGCGTTCCACATTCACCAGCTGCATTTCATGCTGCTCGATTACCGCGGCACGCCGGTGAACGAGCCATTTCTTCGCGATACCGTCAACGTCCCTTACTACAACGGCAAGACGCTTGCCTATCCCAGCGTCCGATTGCGGATGGACTTTCGCGATCCGAACACGGTCGGCAATTTCTTGTACCACTGCCACCTTTTAGAGCATGAAGACGGAGGAATGATGGGGCTGATTCGCGTAGAGCCATAAGCGGGTGAGGCAGGTTTCGAGGGCGAACCGGTCTGCACTCAAAACACAACTCCAAAAACGGCTGGATCTTAGTTTATGTCCACCTTAACCAGCAGCTCAAAACCCAACGAAAGAGGAGAAGAGGAAAAATGACTTTCAAATCAATCACGTCACAAGGGATACATTATTTGCGCATCGGCATGGCGGGTCTTGCCATGGTCCCGCTTACGATCGGCGCACCCTTCGCCAACGCAGCTCCCAAACCACAAAAAGCACGCGATTATGGCACGGTTACGCCCATCAAGCACGTCATCGTGATCATCGGAGAAAACCGTAGCTTCGATCACGTCTTCGCCACCTACGTACCGAAAAATGGCGAGAGTGTTAACAACCTGCTTTCGGAAGGCATCATCAAGTTGGACGCCAACAAGAACGCAATTCCCGGTCCAAACTTCTCTAAGGCTCAACAACTGGCGGCCACCGATACCGAAACCTTCCTGCTCGACCCTCCGAAGCAACCATTTCCCAACAACCAGCTGCCCGCGCCCCTGGTCGGCGGTCCCAGCGGATCGGGTGGCTATTTCTCGGGCACCAACCCCTGCGGAACTACACCGGCGATTTCAGCGGTTAAGTGCGCGGAACTTTCCGAATCCGGACTGCCAACCCCGCAGTACTATGAAGCCCTTGTCAGCGGCGGCACCGGACTTACGAAATATACCCCCGACACCCGCATCACCAATGTCGAGAAGTTGCCCGCCGGACCGTTCCAGCTGACCAACGGCAGCACCTTCCAATACAACGACTACGCGGCGAGCCCTGTCCATCGCTTCTATCAGATGTGGCAGCAGTTGAATTGCGGCCTCGATCGGGCAACCAAAGACAATCCTTCCGGTTGCAATGCCAAGTTGTTCTCCTGGGTTGAGGTGACGGTCGGGGCGGGCACGAATGGCGCGACCCAGCCGCCACTCTGCTCTTCCAACGATGGCTCGCTTCCCTGTTTCACCACTAATTACTTGTCCAAGGTTCCCGATGCACAAACTACGGGTGAAGGATCCACCTCCCTCGGCTTTTACAACGTGCAGCGAGGCGATGCTCCCTACTTCAAGAGCCTCGCGGACACCTACACCATGAGCGATAACTTCCATCAATCCGTCAATGGTGGTACCGGCGCCAATCACATTATGTTCGGCCACGCTGACGCGATCTGGTTCAGTGATGCACTTGGGAATCCCGCCGAACCACCAAACAACAAGCTCGTATTCACGGACAAATATAATGGCGGCCCCAATCCAGACGAAGGCACCGTCAATCAAGTCGAAAACCCCGATCCCGCCTCCGGCACCAACAACTGGTACAGCGAAGACGGCTACGGCAACAACTACAACGCTGGCTATCCACCGCCCTACACCGTTTCGCCGGTTAATGGCGGCGGATCGTACAGTGATTGCTCAGACCCCACGCAGCATGGCGTCGGCCCGATCGTGAGCTACCTCAAGTCCCTCGGCATCGACCCACGTTGCGAACCCGGACACTACTATCTCTTGAACAATTACAACCCAGGCTGGTTCGGCAACGGCAAGAACGCTTATATCGACCAGAATCCATCCAACACGCCGTTTACCGTCCCTCCTTCCTCGACGCCCAGCATCGGCGACGACCTCAACGCCAACGGTATTTCTTGGAAGTACTATGGCGATCAATGGAACAACTACGTCAACGACCCATACCAGCTCAATTACGGAACCAACGGGCCAAACGCGGACGAATATTGCAACATCTGCAATCCGTTCCAGTACGACACCTCCATAATGTCGCATCCAGATCAGGTCGCAGCGCACATGAAGGATACGGTCGACCTGTACTCCGACATTTCTGAGGGAACCTTGCCCGCCGTTTCCGTCGTCAAGCCCAGCGGCTACGTCGATGGACATCCTGCATCGTCGAAGCTCAATCTTTTCGAGGGCTTCACGGAGAAGATCGTGAATATGGTTGAGAACTCTCCCTATTGGGACAATACCGCGATCTTTATCACTGAGGACGAAGGCGGCGGTTACTACGATTCCGGTTACGTTCAGCCGCTCGACTTCTTCGGCGACGGCACGCGCATTCCGCTAATCGTGGTCTCAGCTTATTCCAGGGGTGGTCATATCTCCCACTCGTATTCGGATCATGTTTCCATCGTCAAATTCATTGAGAGGAACTGGAACATCGGCACCATTTCTTTCCGGAGCCGGGACAACTTCCCCAACCCGATCACGAGACGGGACAACCCCTACGTTCCCGTCAACGGACCGGCAATCAGTGACTTGTTTGACGCGTTCCATTTCCCCTATTGATTGATCGATAGAAGATCTATCCGCGGGAGATGGTTAGCCTTCTACCGGCCAGGGAAGCATTCCTGGCCGGATTTGTTTGCTCGCAGACCTAGAATCCCTTGACACCCCCAAGCATCCGTTATGCTAGTACCTGATTCTTATGGCTACCCCGAAATCCAAAGTCCCCAGCGCACTCGTCGAAACCTCGCCCAACAACGGCGCCAACTCCGAGCGCGAACGCGTCTTCAACGCCTTCCGCCAATGGGGATACCTCGATGGCGACCTCGACCCGCTCGGCTTCCTCCGCCCACGCGTAGCTCCCGAACTGCAACTCGAGGGCGAGTACGCCCGTGAAGCCCGCGCCATCTACTCCTCAACCATCGGCGTCGAAGTCAACCACATCTACAATCCCGAACGCCGGCGCTGGATCTATGAGCAGATGGAATCGCCGTCTCAGGGTTTCGAAGTTACAGAAAAACACCAGCAGCACATCCTCGACCTGCTCATCCGAGCCGATATCTTCGAGCAAGTCATGCAGCAGCGCTATCTAGGCAGCAAGCGCTTCTCACTCGAAGGCGTCACTGCGCTGATCCCGCTGGTCGATGAACTTCTCGACACCGGTTCGCGCCTGGGCGCGACCGAGCTGGTGATGGGGATGAGCCATCGCGGCCGCCTCAACGTAATCGCCCACGTAGCCAAGCGACCTCCAGACGAAATCTTTGCCGGCTTCGAAGACGTCAACCCACGCAGTGTTCTAGGGTCCGGCGATGTGAAATATCACATGGGCGCGACCGGCGAATACGTCACGCGCAGCGGCAACAAAGTTCACATCCATCTGGTTTCGAACCCCAGTCACCTCGAAGCCGTCGATCCCGTAACGGTCGGCCGTACCCGCGCCAAACAAGACCGCACCGGCGAAGGCGGACGCGAAAAATATCTCCCGCTCCTAGTCCACGGCGACGCCGCTTTCGCCGGACAAGGCATCCTCGCTGAAACCATGAACTACGCCGATCTCCCCGGCTATACCGTAGGCGGCACCATTCACGTAATCGTCAACAATCTCCTGGGATTTACGACGAGCTATCTCGAGGAACACTCTACCCGATTCGCCGCCTGCATCGCGCGCCGCCAGTCGATCCCCATCTTCCACGTCAACGGCGAAGATGTGGACGCCGTCGTCCGCGTAGCCCGCCTCGCCACCGAATACCGCTATCGCTTCGGCACCGACGTAGTGATCGACCTGATCGGCTACCGCCGCCACGGTCACAGTGAAGTCGACGATCCCACCATCACCCAGCCGCTGCTCTATAAAGAGATCAAAGAGCATCCGCCGTTGTGGGAAATCTACGCCGACGACATCGGAGCAACCGACGCGCCCGCGCAAGTCGCCGCTATCAAGGCCGAATTCGAATCCGCGCAGAAAGACGCCGGCAAGGTGACCAAAAAGCCTTTGATGCGCGATCTGCCGAAGTATTGGGACCAATACTACGGCGGTCTCCACAAGCCAGAATTCGAAGTTGAAACCGGACTATCAATCGAAGAACTATCCGAGCTGACCAGTCATCTGACAACGTATCCCGCGGGCTTCAACATCCATCCCAAAGTGAAGAAGCTCCTCGAGCAACGCGCCGAGATGGGCGCAGGCAAACGCCCCGTAGACTACGGCATGGCCGAAGCTCTAGCCTTCGCCAGCCTGGCAAAAGCCGGCATCCCGGTTCGTCTAAGCGGCCAGGACTCCCGCCGCGGCACCTTCAACCAGCGCCACTCGGTTCTAATCGATATTGAAAACGAAAACGAATACGTCCCGCTCGAAAACATTGCGCCCGGCCAGGCTCGCTGTGGAATCCACAACTCAACCCTCTCGGAACCGGGTGTCCTCGGCTTCGAATACGGCTACAGCCGCGACTATCCCGAAGCGCTCGTCCTCTGGGAAGCCCAGTTCGGTGATTTCGTGAACGTAGCCCAGGCCATCATCGACCAGTTCATCTCCGCCGGCGAAGCCAAGTGGAACCTGCTCTCTGGTCTAGTCCTGCTTCTTCCCCACGGCTATGAGGGCCAAGGACCGGAACACTCCAGCGCCCGCATCGAACGTTTCCTCCAGTTAGCCGCGAAACACAACATCCAGATCACGCAGCCGTCCAACGCCGCGCAATATTTTCATCTTCTCCGCCGCCAGGCCCTGCGCCATTGGCGCAAACCGCTGGTAGTCTTCACCCCGAAAAGCATGCTGCGCCATCCCGACGCTTCATCACCGATCGAAGACTTCACGCGCAAGAATTTTCTAAACGTGATTCCCGACATTGAAGTAGGTGAAGCCGACCGAATCCTCGTCTGCACCGGCAAAATCGGCCACGAACTCCAGGCCGAGCGCAAGAAGAGAAAAGATAACTCCACCGCCATCGTGTTTCTGGAACAGCTCTATCCCTTCCCAGACAAAGAACTCTCCGCCGAATTCGCCCGGCACGGCCAGTCCGGAGAAATAGTCTGGGTCCAAGAAGAGCCCGCCAACATGGGAGCGTTATTCAACATGCTCCCCCGCCTCCAGCGTATAGCCGGCGACCGCCACGTACTCTCCGTAAAGCGCAGCTCCAGCGCCAGCCCCGCAACCGGCAGCGCCAAAGCGCACGAGGTAGAACAAAAGACGCTGCTGACCCTGGCCTTCACCACAAAGGGATAGCCGCGGCAATCACGAGCCATGTGGGGACGGCCGCCTTCGGCCGTCCAGCGAGCAAAGCGAGCCCTGGAGCACTACACCTACCCCGGCCTTTCAGTGACCGCCTTACCCCCCGCTCCAGGCAACTCGACTTTCCTGCCACCAGCACTCTCCCCAGCCAGCAGCGCCTCCAAACTCCGATACGCATAAATAGTGGGCGCATGATTCTGCATCAACCCGCCCGTATCCGCAGTCGGCCCATAATTGCTATGCACCTCCCGCCCCAGCATGCGAAGCATCGCCATCAACTGTCCCCGATGATGAGACGTATGTGTCATCCGTCGCGTCATCACCCATGCCCGGGATCGCGACACATCGAAAAACTTCACATTCTCTTCCCACCACGCTTCATCTTTTCCCTGCAGCGCCGGCAGCCGTTTGCCGCTGTCCTCGGCGTACCGTTTCATAAACTCCAGCCGCGTCTCCCGCTTCGGCAGCGGAGGCGCGCTCACATCAATCCCCAGCATATTGCGGAACCACAGATCTTCGCTCACGCACTGATGCACCATCTGCTCATGCACGCTGCGCCCTCGAGGATCACCCTCCCGCGGCCGCACCGCAAGATCCTCGTCCCGAAACTCGCTCCACACGCTCACCACTTTTACCCGCTCGGTGGCGTACGTCTCGACCAGAAATGCGTATGTCATAGCCGCAAATGTTACCCTAATCCTCCGAATCACAACCATGCCCCGCCGCTCCCAAACCCTCCGCGTAGCCATCGACACCGGCGGAACCTTCACCGATTGTGTCTGGATCGACCGCGGCCGCCTGCGCATGCTAAAAGTTTTTTCCACTCCCGCCGATCCCTCCCAGGCCATCGTCGAAGCGCTCCGCAAAATCAATCATCAGGGTGAGTTGGTAATCTTGCACGGCACCACCGTCGGCACCAACACTCTGCTGGAACGCAAAGGTGCCTGCACCGCTCTGGTCACAACCGCCGGCTTCGAAGACGCCATCGAAATCGGACGCCAGGCCCGCCCCAAGCTCTACGA
The DNA here is from genome assembly GCA_035484995.1 of Verrucomicrobiia bacterium. Classification (GTDB taxonomy): domain Bacteria; phylum Acidobacteriota; class Terriglobia; order Terriglobales; family Acidobacteriaceae; genus Sulfotelmatobacter. The sequence goes on from DATHOK010000261.1 coordinate 15,141, forward strand.
CTTCTTCTTCGACCGCATCGAACCGCTCGTCTCCACCGATCTCCGCTTCGGCATCGAAGAACGCACCGCCAGCGACGGCAAAATCCTGACCGAGCCTTCGGCCGCGGACCTGGAGTCCCTAGTCTCCCACGTAAAAGCGAAGCAGCCCAGGTCGATCGCCATCTCGCTCCTTTTCTCGTTCGCAAATCCAAGAAACGAGGAAGCAGTCGCGGCAGCGCTCGAGCCGCTAGGCGTTCCACTCTCCATCTCCCATCAGATCCTCCCCGAATTCCGCGAATACGAGCGCACCTCAACGGTAGTAATCAACGCCTACCTCCAGCCAGTAATGCAGCGTTACCTGGAAAATCTTGAGCGCCGAGCAGAACAATTCCGCCTGGAACGGCCTGTGAAATACCGTGTAGAGCGGCGCTTCAGCGCAGCGAAAAACGCTCACGAAAATGTTGGGGCTTTAGCCCCCGGGTCCCGAATCTTTGTAATGCAATCCTCCGGCGGCATCACCGCACTCGCCTCCGCCGCCACCGAACCCGTCCGCACCGTCCTCTCCGGCCCCGCCGGAGGCGTAGTGGGTGCCGCCGCGAGCGCTCGCGCCAGCGGCTTCCAGCGCATCATCGCTTTCGACATGGGAGGCACTTCTACCGACGTCTCCCTGGTCGAAGGCGCCATTACCACCGCTAGCCACGCCGAAGTCGCCGGACTCCCCATCGGCGTCCCTATGCTCGACATTCACACGGTTGGCGCCGGCGGAGGCTCGCTGGCCCGCTTCGACGCCGCAGGCGTTCTTCGTGTGGGCCCCGAATCTGCCGGCGCCGATCCCGGCCCCATCTGCTACGGCCGAGGCACTCAGCCCACCGTCACCGATGCCAACCTCTTACTAGGCCGCTTGCAACCCGCGCGCTTCCTCGGCGGAGATTTTACTCTCGATCTTGAGCGCACCCGCCGCGTGACTGCCGAGTGGCTGAAAAAAGAATGGCTGAAGCAGCGGCGAACTCCGCTGACCATCGAGAAGTTCGCCGCCGGCGTAATCCGCGTGGTCAACTCCACAATGGAGAAGGCCATCCGCGTAGTCTCCATCGAACGAGGCCGCGATCCCCGCGACTATGCCCTCGTCGCCTTCGGCGGTGCCGGGGCCCTCCACGCCTGCGCCCTAGCCGAGGCTCTGAGCATCCCGCACGTGATCGTGCCCGCCCTGCCTGGCGCGCTTTCCGCTCTCGGCATCCTGGTCAGCGACGTCGTCAAGGATTATTCCCGCACGGTCCTCTGGCGCGTCGCCGGCAAACTCCCAGCCGCGCAACTGAATGGGGAATTCTCAACCCTGCAGAAACAAGCAGCAAAAGATTTTCACAACGAAGCCTGGCAAGGAAGAGTGCACTATCAGCGGACTATCGACCTCCGCTACCGCGGCCAGGGATATGAACTGAACCTGCCGTTCACTAACGATCTGCTGAAGAAATTCGAGGAAGAACACCACCGCCGCTACGGCTACGCCCACCCCACGCGGGAAGTAGAGCTAGTAACCCTCCGCCTCCGCGCCGTACTGAAGTCCTCGAGCCGTGAAGCAAAGTCGAACCATGTGGGGACGGGCGCATTCGCCCGTCCAAGCCAAGCGAAGCTCGGCTCGCCATTCACGCCCAAAGCCCCAGTGCAATTCGGCAGCAAGAAACTCGCGACGCCGATCCACTCCCGTGAGACGCTGAAACCCGGCAAGCCCCATTCCGGCCCCGCCATCATCACCGAATACAGCGCCACCACGGTCATTCCGCCCAACACACGCTTCCACCTCGACCCCGCCGCCAACCTGATTGTTACAATCCGATAAAAATCACGCTTCACGCCCCGTACTCGGGCACTCGGCACTAGGTACTGGGTACCACCTTCGCTACAATGAACCCGTGAAACCCAGCATCTTCGTCGTCGAAGACGATCCCGATATTTCCCGCCTTGTTCGCCATCATCTGGAGAACGACGGTTTCGCCGTGCGCGTCTATCCCAACGGGTCCAGCGTCATCGCCGATGCCGAACGCCAGCGTCCCGCTCTTTTCATCCTCGACATCATGGTTCCCGGCAAAGATGGCCTGGAGCTCTGTCGCACCGTCCGCCAAACGGCGGGCCTCGCGGTCGTGCCGGTGATTTTTCTCACCGCCAAAAGCAGCGAAGCCGACCGCGTCCTCGGTCTCGAGATCGGAGCCGACGACTACATCGCCAAGCCCTTCAGCCCGCGTGAGCTCGTGGCCCGCGTGAAAGCTGTACTCCGCCGGTTTGAGCGGCCACTACCGCCCAGCCCGCTCAAGGTCGGCGACATTGCCATCGACCCCGCCGCCATGACCCTCACCGTTCGTGGACAGACCGTTCCCACCACTGCCACCGAGTTTCGCCTGCTAGATTATTTCGCCCGCCACCTCGGCCGCGTCTTCTCTCGTGATCATCTTCTTGATTCCGTCTGGCGTGACACTTCCTACGTCACCCCGCGCTCGGTCGATGTCTATGTCCGCCGAATCCGCGAGAAAATCGAACCGGACCCGGAGAACCCGCGCTACCTCAAGACCGTGCGCGGCGCCGGCTACCGCTTCGAGGCCCCAAAGGGAGACGCTTCAAAGTGAGCGAGAAGTGAGAAACCGGATTTTCTTCAAACTGCTGGCAGCTTTTCTGGTCGTCATCCTCGCCGCCGCCGTAACCTTTGACATCATGGTCGGCAGAGCGTGGGAAACATCGTTGCGCTCCGAAATTGAACGCAGCCTCATCCAGAAAACTCAACTCCTCGCTCACCGCGTCGAAGCCGACCGTAGCGGCCACTCGCTAGCCGACATCGCGGCCCAGGAAGGGCAAGCCGCCGGCGCGCGCGTCACTATCATCGATCCCGCCGGCAAAGTTTTGGCCGATTCAGAGTCGGATCCCGCCAGCATGGAGAACCGCGCCACGCGTCCGGAGTTCGTCGCAGCCCTATCGGGCAGAATCGGCAGCGATGAGCGCCGCAGCGCCACCATCGGAATCCCATTTCTTTATATCGCTGTCCCCATCTCTGGAGGCGCCGTCCGTCTGGCATATCCACTCTCCGATGTCGAAACCGTTTCGGCGTTGGTTCGCCGCAGGCTGGAACTGGCTTCCGCACTTGTGTTTCTTTTAGCCCTGATGGTGGCGGCGGTCGCTGCCCATTGGAGCGCGCGTCGCCTTGAACGGATCGTCGACGTCGCCGCTCGCATCGCCGAAGGTGATCTTCAAGCCCGCATCCTCGAAACTTCGCAGGACGAAGTCGGCCGCGTCGCCGCCGCCATCGATATTACCGCTCGCCGCGTCGAAGAAAGCTTTGCCGCCGTCCGCTCCAGCCAGCGCCAGCTAGAAACCCTGCTCAACAGCATGCAGGACGCCGTCATAGCCGTCAGCGCCGATGGCCACGTGCAGTGGGCCAATCAACCCATGGACCGTCTCGTTCCGCAAGGTGCCCGCCTCCAGCAACCGGTCGAGGAAACCATACGCGACCCTGACTTCCTCTCCGCCGTCAAGGAAGCCACAACCACCCACGAAGTTAAGACCGCCCGCGCCACTTCCATCGTCCCTGGGCGCGCCTTCGATGTCACCGCTGCCCCTCTTCCCGCAGGAGGTGCCGTCGCCGTGCTCCGCGACCTTACCGAAACCGAGCGCGTCGAGAAAACCCGCCGCGATTTCATCGCCAACGTTTCCCACGAACTGCGCACCCCTCTCACTTCGATTCAGGGCTATGCGGAAACTTTGCTCGACAGCGCTCCCGACAACGGCTCTCCCACCCGTGAGTTTCTCGAGATCATCCGCAAGAATTCCGCTCGCATGTCACGCCTTACTGAGGATCTCCTTGCTTTGGCGCGCGTTGAATCCGGCGAAACCCGCTTCGACATGGAGCCCGTTCCACCCGCCGAGCTTCTCCACGACGCCGAAGAGAGCTTCCGCGAAATCGCTCGCAATCATGGGATTGATCTGCAGATTCAAGACGGGCAAGCTCAGGGTTCTCGGCAGAACGAAGATTCACCGGTTCAGCATCTGCGTTCCGTCCTCGCCGACCGCGAAGCCATCCACCAGGTCTTTTCCAACCTGATCGACAATGCCCTCAAATACGGCCCATCCGGGGGGCGGATCGTCCTCGGCGCGCGCGCCGTTCCCCACGCCGTAGAATTCTTTGTCACGGATTTCGGCGCCGGCATCGCCTCCGAGCATCTCCCCCGCCTGTTTGAACGCTTCTATCGCGTCGACAAAGCTCGTTCCCGCGAATCCGGAGGCACCGGTCTCGGCCTGGCCATCGCCAAACACATCATGCTCGCCCACGGCGGCACCATCCGCGCCGAGAGCGAACTTGCCCACGGTTCCACGTTCCTGTTCACCCTCCCCACTGCCTGAACCAGGACAGTACGCCAGTCTGCCCTGAGCGAAGTCGAAGGGTCTGGCCGGCCCTTCCACCCACGGTGATAGAATCGCTGCAGGATTTTCCGTCACGAACGTTCAGGAAGTGTGATGAAACGAACAGCCGCCATCCTGCTGCTAGCCGCCACCACCGTCGCCTGGTCGCTGCCAGCAACCGCACAGCGTGAGAACCGAAGCATCGGAGAAAATAGCCGCGAGGCGAAAAGAGCGGCCAAGCAGTACCAGAAAGCAGCAAAGAAGGCAGCGAAGAGGCAACAGAAGCAAATGAAGAAATATCAGAAGGCGCAACGCAAAGCAGCTAAGAAGCAACAGCGGGGCCACTAACTACAGCAGAAAAACCACCAAAAATTAACTTTCCCGTAACCCATCCCCGCAAAAGAAACTCTATCCTTAGCCGTTGACCATCTATTCTTATCAGCGGCACAATAGGCTCAGCGAGTCAACCGATCTGCGCCGTTACGCCCCGCGCCAGAGGGATAACCTCATGAGTACTGCCCGTGTCGAAAGCGCCACTCCCGAACCGGCCCACCACCACATTGTCCGGCGCACGATCGAAGCCTGTCGTCTGGCAAAGGAAGCGGCTGGCGCCGCCGCCGAAGGCATCGCCACCGGCTCCAGCTCGCTGCTCAACTCTCTCCGCCAGCGCGAGCGCGAACTAGACACGCTCGACATGGAAATCGACAGCGCCGTCACTTCGGTCATCACCGAAGTTGCACCCACCGAGGCTCGCGAACTTCTTGCCTGCATGAAGTTCATGATCAGCCTCGAGCGCATCGGCGACCTGCTCCTCAGCTTCGCCAACAGCGCTCAAGGGGCTTCCGGCCGCATCGATTCCGAGGACACTCGCGACCTCACCCACATGGCCACCATCCTCGAAAAAATGCTGACCGACGTAGGCGACGCTTTCTCGAGCCGCGACGTCGGCAAAGCTGTCGATGTGCTCCGTGCCGACGCCGAGATCGACCGCCTGCGCAACCTGATCTTCCTCCGCCACATCGAGAATCCCGAAAACATCGCGCGCCAGGCCAGTCTTCAGATCATCTTCATGACCCAGTCCCTCGAACGCGCCGGCGATCACGCGAAAAACCTGGCCGAAGAAGTCTGCCACGTAGTCAGCGGCCACACCGTCCGCCACGTCCTGATGGCCTACGACAAGCCCGTAGAACAAATGTTCATCGACTACCTCCGCCGCCGCGACCAGCGCTAGGAAGCCCCTCCGCTCTTCAAATTCACGCTCGCCATCTGCAGTTTAAAGAGGATCTGCCCTGCCCGCCTGGGATCGATTTCGCCTGACAGCAATCGTGTCATGACTTGGGCCAGTGCGCGCTGCCTGGACGCCGCATCTGCGAGCGGCGCGGACTCGAACCATCTTTGCCGCGAACGCTCTGCGTTTTTCCTCGCGCCCCGCGCTTGCTCACGGCGATGTGAATAGCAGTATCGCGTCCCTCGCATAGCGGGGCATCCGCAGCGGGTCGCATTGGCGTTGTCGATCCAGTGCTGGCATAGCGGGACTATGGCTGTTGCCATTTTTTCTCCGAGTCGGGGGTTGAGAGGGGATTGCGGTATCGGTTGCGGCTGCTGCGAGTTTACTTTAAATCAGCGGGTAGGCCCCCTCCCCCCCATTTTGTAAAATCTTTAGAATCAGGGACTTTGCGGTTTTTTCGTGGCAAATCCCTGTTTCTAAAGAGGTTATATCCTTAGTTCTTTCCAATCATAGACTTACGTCCCGCGATTTCGCCCGCCAAGCGCTTGGGCCGGGTGCGCTCTGCTCCTTGTGCTGAGGCAATGATGGAATCATTTGGCTGTGGAGCGCGAGGTCAGATGTCACAATTAGGCTGTGGAAACTAGCACGGAAGGCCAGGGACAGACGGGTGGAGTGGACCCCATTAGAATCTGCGTCAGCCCCGTCCGTCCCCGGTTTATTCCCTAGAAATTTCTAGGATTAGGTCAAAACAGTAGTAGGATTCGAAGCGTACGTTTGGATATCGGCATGGCGACTCAGCACGAGCGCGACGAATGGCTGCGGGACGTTGAAGCGTGCCAGCGCAACCTCGTATTCCCAAATACGGTAGAGAACGGGACTCGATTCTGGCGCAACCTCGGGACGGGACCCTCCAACACTGCAACCAAGCTCGGCTTCGCCGTCCTTGCGATTTTTGTTTTCGGCCTCGCTGCCGCCATCCTGGTCGCGAGTTACCAAGCCGGCGCTATGTGGTCGTTTCTGTTGGGAATGCTGCTCTTCTGCGGCCCACTGTTTGGCGCCATCGCCTGGGCCACTCGCAGGAGTCTCCGCGAAATTGAGAACCATCGGCAGAATCCCCGAAGACGCAAAAAAGGCTAGACTGGGCAGTTCGCTCTCCGATTGACTTAAGGCGAGCCTAAGCGCACTCCTCCGAGCTCCTGATCTCGGCGACCTCTGGAACTGCGACCGGAGGTTTGACCGCCACAGCCCGTTCGCCCCGCCGGATCAGCACGATCGCGCCCAGAATGGCCACCGACGCCAGCACCACGCGCAAAGTCAGTGGCTCGTGTGCCAGCAACCATCCCAGTAAAACTGCCACTACCGGATTCGCGTAAGTATGTGTGGCCACCAGTGCCGGCGGAACC
>DATHOK010000262.1:0-4925 GCA_035484995.1 Verrucomicrobiia bacterium
GCGGTGGAGATGGCGTCGCTGGGACAAGCTATCAGCAGTCAGCCATCAGCCGCCAGCAAGAAGCAGATTCCTCGCCCTGCTCGGAATGACAAGCCCAGTCGGAATCACAAATCCAAGAAGATCCAGGCAAAGACGAAGCGCAAATAATCCTTCCCTACAGTAAACTGGCCACTAGCGACTGACCACTGGCCACTTCTTTCTTATGGGTACACGCCGCAAATCTCGCGAACTGGCGCTGCAGATGCTGTTTCAGGCAGACATGGGCAAGCAGACGGTGGATCATGTGCAGCGCACGTTTTGGGCGGAGCATGGCGGGACTAGCGCCGAGGTGAAGGGGTTCGCGGACGATTTGTTTCGGGTGGCAACTGACCGCGGCGCGGAAATCGACAAGCTGATTGAACGGCATGCGGAGCACTGGCGCATGGAGCGCATGGCGGCAGTGGATCGCAATCTGTTGCGCGCGGGAGTGGCAGAGTTTCTGGGATATCCGGAGACGCCACGGGCGGTGGTGATCAATGAGGCGCTGGAGATTGCCAGAAAGTTCTCCAGTCTGGAGTCGGTGCAGTTCGTGAATGGTGTGCTGGATAGTGTGGCTAAGGATTTGGAGAAGACAGCGTAGGGGCAGCGCAGCGCCGAAGCATCGCGCGCCATCAAGAATCTCGCCTTCGAACACACAAGCTAATGAGCCGCGCTAAAGCGCGTGACTGCATGCGGCCGGGCTTCGCCCAGGCCTGGACGGGCGAAGGCGCCCGTCCCCACACAACCCCATTCCCGCACACAAACCCTCCCCATTCCTACCCCGTCGCGTCTTGCTAGGGTCGAATGGCGATCATGTTCAGGGCGCAGTTGGAACCGGTATAGCAGAAGCTGTTGGAAGAGTCGGGGAGGGCTGTGAAAGTGACATCCATGCGATCCAGGGATAGAGCTGTGTTGACTTCATGCAGCAGGCCATCGGAGCCGGCCACGTAAATCAGGGAGCCATCCACGGTCATGTCGGCGGAGAGGGGGGTTGCGTTGTTCACAAGGGGGATGGATGAGGGGGAGCCGGTGTCGAAGTTATAGACCAGGATTCCGCTGCTGTCGCTGGCGATGATGTAGGCCTTAGTGGCATCCGGCGAGAGGAAGAAGTTGATGGGAGTGAAAGAGCCCACGCCGAGATTGATATGCGTGGGCAGGAAGGTTGCGTTCAGAGGAGTTTGGGCCAGAGTAACTTGCGGCGGACAGAGTGTGGTGAGCGGCGCCAGGGAAGAAGTAGTGGCGATGATGTCAATGCCGGTGCTGTCGACGCCGAAGAAAAAATCGAGACCCTGGGTTTGAAGGGTCGGGATGGTTGAATTGCCCATGGGGACGTTGCCTGAGGGCACCATCTTCAGGAAAACAGGCGGACCGGGAATGGTCCCGGCCGATAGGGGTGGCGCTACCGCGGAACTGTCGCAGGTGTTGTAGATGGCGAGAGTTCCGGGAGAACTTCCGCCGGAGAGTAAGGCAAATGAGCCGGTGGAGTTGAAAACGATGGAGGAAGCCGGGGTTGGCAGAGCAACGGGCGGTTCTAAATACTGCAGGGCAGAATAGATATACAAAGTGTTGCCGCCATCGCCGAGGATAAAGGTTTTCAATCCGTCGGGAGAAAATGCCGCCGCGGTTGCGCTATTAATGTTCAATGGCAGGGCGGAGGACGAGGCGCCGACCAAATACACCTGGTTGGGAGTGGAGACGGTATCGGAAAAGATGGCTTGGGTGCCATTATGCGAGACAGCGATGACCTTGCCGGTTACCAGGCCCATGGGCGTGCCGGAAGCGGAAAGATAGGAGAACGGATTTGTGCTGCCTCCGAGGCTGGCGGGACTGATGGCGATCGCGCCGAATTCGCTGCCCGCGTAAGCTCTGTCTCCTGGAAGGTCAAACATCAAAGAATTGGGCGGGCTGGGCATCGGGGAGGCGCCGCCCGGCAGATTGGTGCTGGTTGAGACGTTGTAAAGTCCCACCAGGCATTGAATGTTGCTGTAACAGTCCTGGCTGGTTGACAGGACGCTGGTGGCACTCGCCGCGCCGGTCACCAAGCCCGAGATGGCGGTGACTGGATAAACCGGTTCCGGGACATAGGGTGCGGGAACTCCCGATATATTGAGGGGGTATCCGATGTTGCAAGTGGGCGGGGTGCAGGATGCCGAGATGGCGGCCACGCCCGGCTGGGCAGTCGCAATGGTGCAAGTTGAAGAGGTTGCGGAGCATCCGGCGCTGCTGCTGCCGGCGGTAAGGGCGGCCGGTTCGGAGGAGATCCAAGTCAGGGGAGGTTTGGGCACGATGCAGCCTTGCACGTCGACAGCATAGGCGGTGACGGTTTCCGTCGTCCCTTTGTTGACTACAAAGCTGGTCAAGTTGCTGCTCTGCGAGCCGCTGACGTTGAGCTCGAGCGCGATGCACTGTACTGGGCAGGTTTCAAAATCGAAGGGCTGGCTGGCGGCGCCGGAAGTCGAGGCGATCACCTGGGTTTGTCCTGGCGTGTTGGCGGACGCGTTGGCCTGGTTGGTGGGTACATCGTAGGTATTATTCGTCACGATAGGAGTGAGCGTAGCGACACCGGCGTTGCCCTGGCTCCAGGTAAAGGGCCCGACGGAGGCGGTGATATCGGTTCCCTGGTTGTCAAATGCGTTCGCCTGCAGAGTGAGTATCTGGTTCTGCGAAAGGCAGGAATTTGTGGCCTTGAAGGGGAGTGTGCAGGCGGCGGGTAGCTGAGTCTGCGTGGGGCAGGCGGGAGGCGGAGAATTGACTGGTGGAACGATACTGACCTGAATGTTGGCAACAAAGGGATGGACGAAGACCAGAGTGGGAGCGCTGGTGGTCCCTCCGGACTGGGCGGTTATCTCGGCTGTGCCGATGCCACCGGGGCTACAAATTGTGTAAAGCGGGGCGTTCCAGGTGCCAGCGCAGGCGGCGCCATTAGAAGCGATGTCGACGACTCCGGGATTGCTCGAAGCGAAGGTGAACGAAGTCCGGATGCTTGAGTTTGCTGCGTTCTGTGCAGTGGCGCTGAACACAATGACGGTCCCAGCCTGCAGGGAATAACTGGTGGCGGGACTGAGGGTGATTCTTGCCGCGAAGGGCGAGGATCCAGGTGGCTTGTTGCCGCCGCACGCCGGCAGGAACAGGAACGAAGAGATAGCGGTGACTATGCACAAACGTTGACCGAAACGCAACCTTCCCATGCATCCTCTCGTCGCCTCATGGTGGTTATCAGAGGAGGCGAACAGCTTTACTGGAATGGAAAACTTTTAGTGTAGAGAATGGAGACGGATTCAGCAAGCAGGTGCGGCGGCGTTGGTGTGAGGGAGCGAGCCAAACGCGCGATAATCGCGTGGCACGGCTCGCCCAGATCCTTCGCGAGATAAAAGAACCTCTCGCAGAGAATGACAATCCAAAGTCGACAGAGACCGGCTTGGCCGGATCGCTCCGGTTCCGACAGTGGGATGCAAAAAGATGGGTTGACGATGTTTCCATCCAGTTGCTATATTTGTAAGGTTCCGCGAGTTAATCTAGGCTTGCTGTGTGCCGTGAGTTCCGGTGGAGTGTGCGGGAACTTTCGGTAGAGCTTTTGAGAAATGCGTTTCCGGTGAAGTAGTGAGTAGGTAGGTGAAGTACCGGAAACTTTCCTCGCTGAAACGTTCCTGCGCTGCCTTCTGCCCTATCACGAGGGCTGCTGGAGCGCCTGAGTCAGGCGCGACGGTGGTCTGCGGAAGGATATGCAGGACAGAGCTGGCGATACGGAGCACCCCCGAGTTTTGCCGGGTGCCACCGTCGGCAGCATAAATCTAAGTTGGGACCCAAGAATCTCTCTCCGTGATTCGTGTGCGGCGAGAAGCATGGCTGGGCGATTGCGCCTGCCAGCCCGGATCGCGCAGTCAGGCACCCGGGAAAGCTGATGGCGCCGCGCGCTGCCTGTTCCGGAAGGGATAGGTTTGGGTGCGCGACTTCAGTATGCGACTTGGCGCGCAGTTTGCGTGAAACTTCAGCGGAGTAATTTTAAGGAGTGGCGAAGAGTGCCTACTTTTAATCAGTTAGTGCGTGATGGTCGGAAGCGGCCGCGATATAAGACGGCCAGTCCGGCGCTGCAGGGATGTCCGCAGAAGCGCGGGGTTTGTACCCGCGTGTATACGCAAACGCCGAAGAAGCCGAACTCGGCGTTGCGCAAAGTGGCGCGAGTGCGGCTGACGAACGGGATTGAAGTTACGACCTACATCCCCGGCGTAGGACACAACCTTCAGGAGCACTCGATTGTGCTGATTCGCGGCGGCCGCGTGAAGGATCTGCCGGGCGTGCGCTATCACGTTATTCGCGGGACGCTGGATGCGGTGGGTGTGGCCGGACGGCAGCAAGGACGTTCGAAATACGGAGCGAAGCGGGCGAAAAAGGGTTAAGAGGAGTGGTCAGTGGGCAGTGGCCAGTAAGATCTAAGGACCAGAGATGAGAGCCAGGAGCTAAAGCGGAATGCCTCGTAAAGGACATACAGTAAAGCGGACCGTGCCAGCCGACGCCGTTTACGGCTCGAATCTGGTGACGAAGTTTATCAACTCGATGATGTGGCAGGGCAAGCGCTCGACCGCCGAGGGTATTTTTTATGAGGCTCTCACCAAAGTGCAGGAAAAGGGCGGCGACGAAGCTTTGAAACTTTTCACCAAGGCTGTCGAGAACGCGAAGCCATTGCTCGAGGTGAAGACTCGGCGGGTTGGTGGCGCTAACTATCAGGTGCCGGTGGAAGTGAATGCCGACCGGCGGACATCGCTCGCGATCCGCTGGCTGCTGATTTATGCGCGCGGGCGCGCGGAGCGAGGCATGGTCGACAAGTTGAGTAACGAATTGCTGGACGCGGCGAATGGAAAAGGCGCGGCCATCAAGAAGAAGGAAGATGTGCACCGCATGGCGGAAGC
>DATHOK010000263.1:0-8098 GCA_035484995.1 Verrucomicrobiia bacterium
CAAGCCCTGGGTGGCGACAAATTCTCCGGACTCGGCAAGATCCCGACTGATGCTATGGAGAACCGCCATATGTGCGTCGATACCGTGTTTAGGCGAGGCTTGATAAGCCTCAACGCCTGCCCTCGTGCCCGACATCAGTAAGATGTATTTCATATCCTTTTCTCCTGTTCTCGTCGTCATAGCGCTCGCGATCTGCGCCTTCATCCTGTAGTCGGAGCCGTCCTGTCATTCTCTACATCTTCGTCGGAAATATTTCATGGGCTAAAGTCACCACCCTATGTCGATTTCGGAGCGACAGAACCGACATATAGGTGGAGGCAAGAATGATGACCAACGAAATGGTAGTGGACGTTAGCCAGGACTGGGTACTGGCTTGCGATGTGCAGCAGGGCTTTATGCAGGCACCCTGTACGGTTAGCAATTCCTTCGACTATAGCGCCCGCTGCCGTCAGGTTCGGGCGCTCGGCGGCGATTGCTACAATTTTATCGCGCCCAAGGACGATCGCCTGGCACTGGTTGTTGCAGATGCATCGGGTAAAGGTCTGGCCGCGGCACTCATGATCGCAAATGTGCAGTCTTCCCTTCGGACCGCGGCATTGTTCACCGGCGACGACTTGGCCGCTCTGCTCAAGGTCGTGAATCATCAGCTATACACATCGTCCTCCAAGGACCGATATGCAACCTTGTTCTACGGAGTATTCGACAGTTCGACCCGCATTCTGCGCTATGTAAATGCCGGACATAATCCCCCGGTCATTATTCGGCGAGATGGCTCAATGCATTGCCTCGAAATCGGTGGCGCGCCAGTCGGATTGTTCGCTGATTCGGAATATGGACAGGGTTCCGCTCAGATCGAAACTGGTGATTTAGTGATCGCCTTCACTGACGGACTCATCGAAGCGACAAATCAGGATGGCGAGGAGTGGGGAGTTCAGCGCTTATTGAAAGCAGCCGCCTCCGCGGCACAATGCTCTCAAGACGCGGGAGACCTCGTCAATTTTAGCTTCAATTCTATGGATGACTTCTCCAAAGGGCATCAGACCGATGATGCGACATTGGCGGTGGTACGGGTGATCTGAAGGCCCTCTACTTGCCGGTTGACGGCCTACGCGGAAGTTATGCCCGGGACAAGCTTTCCGCTACCCGGGCCAGTTCCGCGGACCGGACAATTAACCAGGCTTAAGCAACTTAATTCTCAACCGCGCGCCGGGTGAGTACCACCTGAATGCCGTGCCTAGGCCGGAGTGTAATGGTTGGTAACGGCTCGACCGCGCGATCTTGCGCAACCCGGATCTGAAACTTCTGCGCGATCGCCGCCAACACTAACGCAGCTTCCATCGCGGCAAAGGAGGCGCCTATACAAGTGCGCGGCCCCCCGCCAAAAGGGAAGTAAGCAAACTTGGGGGCAGGTTTGGCTTGCTCATCCAACCAGCGGTCTGGATTGAACCTCTCGGGCTGTTCATAGTATCGAGGGTCGCGGTGCATCACCCACTGGCTCACCACCACAGTCGCTCCAGCGGGCACTCGATAGCCGCCAATCTCACAGTCTCTCAAAGCGTTTCGAACAACGGCCCAAGCTGGCGGATAAAGACGCATGGCCTCTTTTACTACTCGCTCTGCGTACGGCAGTTTGGGCAGATCTTGCATTCCTGGGCTTCTGCCGTTCAACACCAAGTGAAGTTCTGACCACAGCTTTTTCTCCACCTCCGGATACTGCGCCAACAGATACCAGATCCACGATAACGAGACCGCGGTGGTTTCGTGACCGGCCAAAAGCAGGGTCATTACTTCATCGCGCAACTGCCGGTCCGTCATCCCACCGCCTTCGTCTTGAGCCTGCAGCAATTCAGACAGCAGGTTGTCTGCAATCTGGCCACTCGCTCGCCGCTGGCGAATAAGACCGTACACGATGTCATCCAGCTGGCGTGCGGCGCGCCGGTAACGCATGTTGTCGGGCGTCGGCAAGAGGCGAAGAATTGGAGGCAGGAGCATACGTCCCCCCGAGCCCAACTCCATCACCGTGTTTAGTGCCTCTGCAACTCGGTCTCGCTCGGCAGCGACCTCAACATTGAAGAGAACCTTGGCCACAATTTCCAGCGCGAGACGCATCATGTCCTGATGAATGTCCCGCACTTCACCATCCTGCCAGGCCGCCATCATCCGTTCCGTGTAGGCCACGATGGTGTTGCCGTAAGACGTGATTCTCTCCCGGTTAAAGGCCGGTTGGATAAGGTGTCGCTGCCGCAACCACGAATCTCCTTCGTTGGTTAAGAGGCCGTTGCCAAAGATCCGGCGGTTGGATTGGAGAGCCTCGCCTTTGATGAAACTTCGGTAGTCATTAACCAGAACCTGTTCGACGAGATCAGGCCGGTTCAGGAAATAAATGTGGCGGTTAAACGCCCGGTAATAGAAGATGTCGCCATATTGACGCGCCCACTGCGTATACAGTCCGAGCGGGTCTCTGCTTCCCAACGGGAAGTTTCCGATTATCCCGCGATTCCTAGGACCGGGCGGACGAACCAAAGGCATCATAAGCTGATAGCCAATACTTCTCTTACCGATCTTGAATGATACTGCACAGCTGCCTGCCTAACGGCTCAAGGTGAGGGAATAAGGCTGGCATGATTGCTGCCGCACTGACCTCGCATGTTAGCTGGCGCCGGGGTGCTTTCCGCCAGGTCGTTAACAATGGTAAAAGGACAATTAAACGGTGATATCTTCGGAGTCAGTGGAGGCTTATGTCTAGTGGACGAGCGGTTCGGCTTCTAGCGCGTTTTGGCTTTACGACGGCGCTTCTGGCATCGATTCTGCCGGTGCTTGCAGCGAAGGGCGCGAAGCCTGCGCTCGGACCTAATGTTCTGATCTTCGATCCCTCGATGCCATCGCAGATGATTCAGAAACAGATTGATGCGGTGTATGCGATACAGCAACACAACGAGTTTGGGCTACAGCGGAACGCGCTTTTGTTCCTGCCCGGAAGCTATGCGGTGGACGTGCCGGTGGGTTTCTACACTGAGGTGATAGGGTTGGGCGCGTCGCCCGATGCCACGCGGGTTGAGGGCAGCGTGCGTGTGGATGCAAACCTGGAGCACAACAATGCGACGACTACCTTCTGGAGAGCTGCGGAAGGACTCTCGACAGCGCCGACGGGCGGCACGATGCAGTGGGCGGTCTCGCAGGCTGTGTCGCTGCGGCGTATGCATGTGCGCGGTGACCTGGTGCTGCACCAGAATCACGGGTGGGCAAGCGGGGGGTGGATGTCGGATTCGCTTGTGGACGGGAATGTCGACTCCGGCAGCCAGCAGCAGTGGATCTCGCGCAACTGCGATTGGAGGAGCTGGACGGGCGCGAACTGGAACATGGTGTTCGTCGGTGTAGTGAATCCGCCGGAAGGCGCATGGCCTTCGCCGCCCTACACGAAAGTAGCGCGGACGTCTGTAGCGCGCGAGAAGCCGTTCCTGCAGGTGAATGCTGCGGGCGAGTTCAGCGTGCGGGTTCCGGAGGTGTACAGCGACAGCGTCGGCATTACGTGGCGCGGTGGAGAAACGCCGGGACAAACGATTCCAATTGAGCGGTTTTACATTGCGCGCCCGGATGTGGATACCGCGGAGACGATTAACGCGCAACTTGCCTTGGGCAAGGACCTGATTCTTACGCCGGGGATCTATGAATTAACGGCTCCGATCCGTGTGACGCGGCCGCGTACCGTGGTGCTGGGGCTCGGCTTTGCGACGCTGCGTCCGGTAAAAGGCACAGCAGCGATGACGACGGCCGACGCGGACGGCATCGAAATTGCCGGACTGCTCTTCGATGCGGGGCCGAACGAATCTCCGGTGCTGCTAGAGGTCGGGCCCGAGGGAAGCCAGGCGCGCCATGTGAAGGACCCGATCACACTGCACGATGTTTTCTTTCGCGTGGGCGGCGCGGGGGCGGGCCGAGCCAAAGTGAATTTGAGGATCAACAGCAACGACACACTGGTGGACCACACTTGGATCTGGAGAGCGGACCACGGCGCTGGAGTTGGCTGGGAGCTGAATACCAGCGAGAACGGCCTGGTCGTGAATGGAAACGAGGTCACGATCTTTGGCCTGTTTGTGGAGCATCACCAGCAATTCCAGGTTCTGTGGAAGGGCAATGGCGGGAGGGTGTATTTTTATCAGTCCGAGATTCCTTACGATCCTCCGAACCAGGCGAGCTATACGAGTGCGCCGGGAGTGAACGGCTGGGCTTCGTACAAGGTGGCGGATGGAGTAACGAGTCATGAGGCGTGGGGGCTGGGTGTGTACAGCGTCTTCCGGCATCCGGATGTAGTGCTGACCCGGGCAATCGAGACGCCGGTTCCCGGCAATAAGAGCCCGGAGATACGATTTCACGACATGATCACAGTGGCGCTGGGCGATCACGGGGCGATCAGCCATGTGATCGACGACACAGGCGAGGCGACCGCGATGCATCCTCGGGTGACGCCGAAGGTTACGAACTTCCCCTGAGCGGCTGCGCTCAATCCGCGCCAGGGATAGGCGCTGGGCCGAGCGGATATTCCGCAGATCAGTACCGATAGGTCGGCTTCGGCTACATAGGCGGGACGGCGCAAGCTCATACAAACTCAGTCTCATTGAAGGTGGTTTTCTGAATTCTCTTCGTGACGTACGAGCATTGACTTCACTCCACAGGGACCGTCGGCGGTTGTGGGTGGTTGCGGGCGTGGCCGGCCTTATATTGCTCTTCGCCGTCCATCTGGCACTGATCTCACGCGCCAACACCATCACATGGGATGAACCCGACCATATCTATTCTGGATATATGTCGTGGCGCGGTGACTTTGGCTTGAATCCTGAGCATCCGCCGCTGGTCAAGTTCGTTGCCACTGTGCCTTTGCTTGCCATGCAGCTGAACGTTCCAGAGATGCAAGATCGGCCTTACCGGTTACAGGCGGTTCTCGGTGGAAGAGATTTCGTCTTTCACAACGACGCCGACAAGATGGTGTTTCGCGCGCAGATGGCGGCCTCAATCTTCACTCTGATGTTGCTGGTGATCGCGTTTCTCGTGGCTCAAGAAATGTTCGGAACAACCGCGGGCTTCCTTGCGCTCGGGCTTCTGGTGTTCGATCCAACTCTGCTCGCTCACGGAGCGCTCGTAACCACTGACGCGGCGCAAGCCTGCTTTTTACTGGCATCGATCTATGCGTTCTACCGCTATGTGCAATTGCCATCCGCGGGCCGGCTGATGATTACTGCGGTTGCCGTCGGACTGGCGTTGGCGTCCAAGCACAGCGCGGTCCTTGTCTTCCCCATGCTCCTGATTCTCGCGGGAATCGAGATATTCCAGCGAGAATCAGCGGACAGCGGATCGCAACTTTCTGTCGGTAACCGCGCCGCTCGCCATGCTACGGTCCTAGTGATCATCGGCCTTGTATCAGTCGCAATTCTATGGGCGGCCTATGGCTTCCGCTATGCGGCACGCGGGAACGGGCTGCAGTTGAATCCGCCGATGGATGCGCAACTTGCCAAAGTTCCGAGTCCTACGCAAGCCAAGGTGCTTCACGAATTCGCCCGTTTCCATTTGCTGCCCGAGTCTTACATCTACGGCTTTGCGCACGTATTGTTCAGCGCCGACAGCTTCAACAGCTATCTCTTCGGCAAATCCTATCCACATGCCGTCTGGTTTTACTTCCCAGTAGCCATGCTGGTGAAATCGAGCCTCACATTCCTGATCGTGCTGGCGATTAGCGTTTGGGTGATCGCTAGCGGGCAGCTGCAAAAGAGGCGCGAACTCTTGTTTCTGCTGATCCCGCCGCTCATTTACTTGGCTGCGTCGATGAAGGGCGGAATGAATATCGGCATTCGGCACATTTTGCCCGTCTACATCTTTCTTGCGATCCTGATAGCGGGCGCGGTCTCTGTGCTGACTAAGAACAGCCGCCGCTGGCGGTATGCGGTCGTACTCCTGCTGGTCTTTCAGGCAATCTCGGTGACGCGCGCATTCCCCGACTGCATTGGCTATGCGAACGAAGCCTTTGGTGGCCCAAAGAACGCCTGGAGGTATGTGAGCGATTCGAGCGCGGACTGGGCGCAGCAATTGCATGCGGTGAAGCAATACACCGACCAGCGCCACATACAAAATTGCTGGTTCGTTTACTTCGGAACCGGTGTGATTGATTATGACTACTACAAGATCCCATGCAAGCTGCTTCCGACCATAGAATCTATCTGGCTGGGTACGCTCTCCGACGCTACTCCCGTGATCGATGGTCCCGTGTTCATCAGCGCAGTCAATCTCACGGGATTCGAATTCGGCCCGCCTCCGCTCAATCCGTATGAGCAGTTCAAGACCTTGAGAGCTGTCGATGCGATCGACTCTAGTGTCTTTGTGTACGAGGGACGCTTCGAGATTCCACTTGCGGCGGCGTTGGCACACGCGCAAAAGGCGAGTGTGTTTCTCGCAAGCAAGCGATTGCCAGAGGCACTGCAGGAAGCACAACAAGCTGTGGCTCTCGCCCCCGACTCGGCCGGAGTGAACATACGGATGGGCAACGTGCTGGATGCGCTCGGCAGACGAGAAGAGGCTCGCCCTTACTACGCAACCGCGCTGCAGCTAGGTCTTACCAGGCAGCCAGCGTTTCAGCACTCGCTGATCGCCCCGCTCAAACAGCGTCTTGCAGCAAAAGACGACAGTGCAACATTGGGCGCCGCGCACGCTGCAAAATGAGACTGCCTCAAGGGAAGATAAAACCGCTGCTCGAGAAGTTGAAGATCGGCCAGCGTGGTTTTCCTGCCTTCCGGCACTTCAATCAGTCCTTGCTCGATGCCCTCGGTGTGCCGTTAAGAGTCCGCGGGGACTCTTGAAAATGCAGTATGAAATTGGTCGCGCGGAGTGGCCCAGCATCGGCTGCAACAGCTTGCTCGGCGGCATTCCCAAGCCATCATGACTGCCCGGTCATATGCCCACCCAAGATGCGGTCGATCTGCCGAAGATGGTTCAAGTCGTGTGCTGCTTCCATGCGGACGAACTCCTCGACCGTTTGCCGTCCGCGTACCTCGTGGATCCCATAGCACTCCACCCACCGTGCGCGCGGTACCGACTCCAACAGTCGCAGGTTGCTTTCACGCAGCGCCCGAAAGGCTCGCATCTTGCTGCGCGTAACCGAATCGCTCCGCCCATACGGCCTGATCCCACCACGTTAAGGCCACGCCCGGATTCGCCAGCATGTTTCGCAATCGCCACCCCATCGCCAGCTCCGCGTCCGCCAAGTGCGCTACGATCTCAGCGATCGACCACTTTTCAGGTGCAGGACGCCGGATCAGCTCCTCGGGCACGAGATCGCGCAGACGCCGATCGAGTTGCGATGGGGTGGCTTGTTGGACACCGATGGGCTCCGCATCGCCAAGATAGCTTAGGACTCGAGTTCGGTATGCTTCGAACGTCTCTGCCATTGGTCCTCCCGATAGACTGGCTTTGACCCGAACTTAACGCACCTTGTCGTTCTTCTCGAACGTGAGCACGACGACAATCCTAAGCACCAGCGTGCCGTGCACCATAAGCGGCCGGTACTTCCATTGCTTCACCGCATCGGTGGCTGCGCTAGTGAGCAACGGATTGCCCTCAATTACTTTCACCCCGATTGTACATTCCTGCATCGCCGACATTGAATTTAGACTTAGACAGATTGCGCCTTGTCGGGGTGGACCGGCTAACCAGAAATTACTCCCGGCAAGAAGTCAGCTTCCGGGAAGTCTCCCGCTCACTAGGAGTGAGCTTCTGCCAGTTGACGGGCAAACCTTCAATAATCCAACGCGCCAGCATTGGCCGGCAATTTTCTGGCTGGGCTACACTGGAAGAGGCAGTGTGCCGCGAGTTGCTCCTTCAAAATGATCTCTTTCTCAAACATTAATAAGCAGTATGGCAAGCAGTTGCTCTTCGTGGATGCTTCGTTTCAGTTGAATCCCGGCGAAAAAGTCGGACTGGTCGGTCCCAATGGGTCGGGCAAGACAACGCTATTCCGGATGGTGGTCGGCGAGGAAACTCCCGACGAGGGCGCGGTCTCTGTCCCCAAGAAGTTGACGATCGGCTACTTTCGCCAGGACGTCGAGGAAATGCA
>DATHOK010000264.1:0-26361 GCA_035484995.1 Verrucomicrobiia bacterium
GGCTTGAGGACGAAATATTTCCAAAATACTGGCACGTTCCGCGTATTTCGGGCTGAATTCTCTACAGCTAAGACTTACTGGCGGAGAGGCAGGGATTCGAACCCTGGGTACAGGTATTAGCCCGTACAACGGTTTAGCAAACCGCCGCATTCGGCCACTCTGCCACCTCTCCGGCGTGCGGTTTTGATTAGCTTAACACAGGTTTTGCGACGGGCGCGTTGCGGAACGGTTCGGTCTTGCAATCGGTTGCGGGTGACGGGCGAGCCTGTTCGGGTTTCGTAACAGGAACAACTTTGTCGAAGTGCCGCGGCGAATTGGTGAAAAACTCTCAGCAACTTAGGGGGAGGAGTGGATCCGAAAAGCTGCCCGCGCTGCGGCGGTACCGGATATGTGGCCAAGCCCGTGGATATCAAGGGTAAATCCGAGGGCGTTGCGTTTATCCGCGTGAAGTGTCCGACCTGTGCTGGCGGCGAACGGAAAACTTCTGTGCCTCCTACGACTACGGGCTGACCGCACGGCCTGTGGTGCTTGCGAAAAACGTGCGAGCCCGGGGGCGTCACATGCTCCCGCCTTGACGTGGCGATCCGGGCCGCACGTTTCTTTATTTGACCGGGTTCATCTGGCAGTTCACGCGATACCGGCCGCTTTGCTGCGGACGCGGCGCCGGGAAGCGGACGCGGTTTCGATCCGATTACGTCCGGCGGCTTTCGCGCGGTAGAGCGCTCTATCCGCCGCCTGGATGACTTCTTCCGCGGAAGGATTTGCTCCCCTCGAGCTGGCAACTCCGATGCTTGCCGTCACCGAGAGTTCGTCAGACGGCGTGGTGCGCGCCAGTTGGCGGATGGCGTGTCCGGTTTGAGCGCGTCCGCGGGCGCGCTGATTGCGGCGGTCGGGGCCGCGCGCCTCCTGGCGGCGTTCCGGGCCCCGCAGGCGAAGCGTGCTGGCTTCAATTTCGGCGCGCAACTTTTCCAGATGCTCCATGATGTCGACGGTGCTCTTTCCGGGAAAAAGAATGGCGAATTCTTCCCCACCGCAGCGGTACGCTTGTCCTCCGCCCGATACTTTCGCCAGCCGCGACGCAATCATGCGCAGCACCTGATCTCCCGTGTCATGACCGTAAGTGTCGTTGCAGCGTTTGAAGTGATCGATGTCGACCATGGCAATGGAATAAGGTGGCTGCAGTCGAAGCAAGGCATCATGAAAGGCGCGCCGGGAAGGCAGGGTTGTGAGTTCGTCGTGATAGGCGAGCAGATAAGATGTCTCTACGACTGCGCCTGCCAGGATGAACGCGGCGGCTGCGAAATACGCGGTGGGGATTCGTCCGACGCCTCCAAAATAAAGCGCGAGAAAGCAAGCGGCCAGCGCCCACAACAGGCCGCTCTCCGCGGGTTTGTGCAATAGCAGAAAGCGCATAAGCAACAGTACTGCCGCAGCCGCGAAGGCCAGCACGGTAGCAAACGGCAACGAAGCCGGCAGCGCGGGATGATGTAGCGCACGCGCAGACGCCGCCACGAGCGTTTGAGGCCGGCAGAGCACGCCTACAATCACAGATTGAACAAATAGCATTAAGGTAGGAGGCGCGATGCTGGAGAAAGTGAATCCTCGTTCTTTGTGAAGCGAGAGCAGAACGAAGTTAAGCGGCAAGAGCAGGCCCACGGCGGCGAGTGCGATGCTTCCCGGGCTGCCGGCTGGGACGCGTGCTGAAGTAAATGATCCTGCAGCAGATAGAGAAGAGAAGTAGGAGATTGCTTCCTGGGCGAGAAAAACGACCAGCAAAGCGAAGAAGATGCGGCTGGAGTGAAATCGCCAGGCCAGCAGCAGGCCGGCGATCGCCGCGGTGTAGAAGGCGTAGGTGATGAGCGTGACGCTGGGGGTGACCAGGCCGGTATGCAGCAAAACCGCAACTGCCACGAGGCAGATGCCGGGCGTGAGCAGCGGCTTCATCGAAATTTCGTCCCGGCGTTGATGGGGTATGTCCTCAGGGTTGCAGAGGTTCTGCGGATTACGTCTATATTATCTCTGGAGTTGCGGGACGGGAGTAATTGACCGGGCGGGTTCGGCGCTTATGCACGTTGCTGGCGTCCGAGGCACTGCCGGCGAGTACAGAGGTCCTTCGACCCGCAAAGAACGCGGGCTTCGGGATGACAGTGTGGTCGAAGATCGAGCCAGTTCTCGTATGCAACGAAAAACTTGTCAATAGGCAAAAACTACAGGATCGAGCCTAACTCGCTCATATGAACGGAGATATAGTTCCGGGAAACGTGACACAATCCCCCTATTCAAATTGATATACTGAAAATATAGGGTAAAAATTCAGAAAAACGAGGCGCAGCCCAACGGCTGCGCCTTTTCTTTTGGGCAAAACGGGGCGTGCTGGTATGGCGAAGTGCAAGGGATTCAGGAACTTCAAGGAGCGGGGCGAGTGGGTGGAGCTGCAGTTCATGGCGCGGGCGGTGCGCAAGCGATTCAAGGTCTCGAAGCCTTGGGGAGATTCGGGCCCTTACGACGTAGGAGTGGAACACGGGAGGCGTTTTCTAAGGGTGCAGGTGAAGTCGACGAGCTTCAGGAAGGGTAACGGCTATCTCTGCGGATTCAGCTCCAACCAAAAGAGCAAGCGATATACGAGGCGGCAGGTCGATTTCTTCGCGGCATATGTCATCCCGGAGGATATGTGGTACATCATCCCGGCGGCCGCTGTCCTGAAAAAGAAGGGCACTGAACTAATGCTGTATCCGGTTCAGCGCGTGCGACGGGACCGCTATAAGTATGAGGTTTACCGGGAGGCGTGGAAGCTGCTGCGGAGCGGGACGAAACGCCCGGCGTTCTCTGCGTGAATTATTTACGCGGGCTTTGCAGGAAATCTTCGAGCACGTGGTTGAATTTCTCCGGGTCGTCGACGAACAAGGCGTGGCCGTCGCCGTCGAAGCGCTCCAGTTGGACCTTGTCGTTGAGCTTTGATTTCAGGTAGTCGGCGCTGGGTTGCGATTCGGGCTGGTACATGAAGAGCAGCGGGCGAGTTGTGTTCACTCTCGCGAGGCCGGCTGAGAAATCCTTCACGGCCAGCATGTCGTAGATGAGCACGACGGCGGTGTCGGCTGGGACCTGAGCGGAAGCGTCGATGACGCGCTTCAGATAATCCTCGGGCTGCGGCTTTTTGTACATGGTGCGGACAAAAGCGTCGGCCTGTTTCTGGCGATCCAGTTGGACTTGATTCATCCATCCGGAGATCGCGACGAACATGTCTGGGCTGGGCTTGTCGGAGAGAAAGCCGTCGACCAAAACTAAACCGCCGACGTTATCGGTGCCGAACTGTTCGGCATATTTGATCAGCTCGCCGCAGGCCATCGACCAGCCGACCAGGACTGGCTTCTTCAAGCCTAGTTGATCGACGAGTTCTTTGTAGTCGCGGGAGCGGATTTCGGGCAGATGGCCGTAGTTCGGTTTGTCGCTCTCACCCTGGGAACGGGGATCGACGGCGATGACGTGATAGTGCTTCGAGAACTCGTCGATCTGCTTTTGCCAGATCCACGCCGGCATGGTCCAGCCCGGGATGAAGACGATCGGTTTTCCGGTGCCAGATTCGAGGTAGTGGATGCGGACGCCGTCGGAAGTTTTTATGAAGCCGTCCTTCGTGGTTGCTGCGGTCTGGGCCAGGAGGCTGGGCACTGATAGGAAGCAGAGTAGGAAGACGGATAGTCGGGTTTTCATTCGCTTCTCCTTAAGTATGAAGGTTCAGGATGAGCTCGTTAGGCGTAGGAGAACGGTCGGCTCCCGTGGCTTTTCCAGAAGTAGGCGAGGATGATCACGCTTGCGACGGCGGCGTAGGCGCACCACAGCGAAGTGAAGGCGTAGCGTTTGACCTCCATTACAGCCAGGAGAATTACCAGGTTGGCGAAACCAAAAATGATCATTGGCCTGATCTTTGAGAAGAATAACGATCCGCAGGTTGCGATCACGTAGAGCACTCCAACGGCGGTGTTGTTGGTGGCTTGATTCATGTAGACGATGGTGTTGGCCTTGATGTAGATCTCTGTCGGGAACGCGGTCAGCGCCCATAGGATGTAGAGCGTGGTGCCCCCGCCGAGCACGAGGAATGGGATCATGCGCTGTCGGCTGGCGGCGGTCGGCTCGAAAAGGAACACGCTTAGCGGCAGCAGGAATGGGAGCAATCCCTGAGCATAAAGCATGAAGGCCGCGCCCATATCGTGCGCGACTGCGGGCGAGAGAATGCCATCGAGGCCAAGCCAGACGAATCCCTCGGTGAACTGATGAATGGCGAACAACACGGGCAGAGAGGCGAAGAGAATTTCGCGGCGGTGCCTGACGCGGGTTAAGGTGACGACACCGACGGCGCCGAGAACACCGCTGCCGACGAAGTTCGCTGTGGCTGAGAAGCACATGAGGTGTTTTCTCTCTTGCGAACTTTACACCTTAGACGTGTCGTTGAGGAATACAAAAGAGTCTTACGAGGGGTTCAGGCCGCGGGCAAGCGCCGGGCGCAGATGGATCTTAGGGAAGCCAGCAGGTGAGTGCCGATTGTCTCCGACTTTGAGATGACATCTTTAACGCCGGCGTCTTTGGCTTCTTTCCGCAACTCTTCGCTGACATGCATGGTAAACATGACGATCTGCACGGAGGGAGCGATGCGGGTAATCTCCCGGGCGGCTTCGAGACCATTCATGACGGGCATGGAAAGGTCGAGGATGACGGCGTGGGGCTTCAGTTCCGTGACTTTCTCGACGGCAATCCGGCCGTTTTCGGCCTCGCCGCATACCAGCCAGTCGGTGCTGTGCTCGATGAACAATCGAAGCAGATGACGGATGGAGGAGCTGTCGTCTGCGATGAGGATTCTTAGTGCCATGCAAAGACCCCGCTGCGCCTTGGCGGGTTGCTGGCGGGATCCAAATCGGAAGGAGCCGGCGACGGGGGAAGGCACTAACCGGACATTAGTCCTTAGAAGGGTGGGCACATATACAGCAGATACCGTACTAGAGCGCACAAAATAATGTTCGATATAGCACTTACCGAGACGTCGCCCGAAGCTTATTTTCTAATAACAGCGGCAAAAGGGAGTATTGTTGGAGTGTCTCTTCTAGCATCTTTCCGCCGCGCCCGTTAGGGTGACGGTTCCTTGCAAAATTTGACAGCGTGTCTGCTGTGCAAGGAGCCGTTTATGGCGAAGTCCTCTTCTACCCGGACGATCCTAGCTTCGAATCGCGCCAACGCGTCCTCAAAAAGAGATGGCGATGGAAATCAGGTTCACAATGAAATCCTGCTTTCGCTTCCGCGTGTGGAATCGGAAGTGGTGATGCCGAAGTTGGAATTCGTGAGATTGAGGCTTCATCAGGTCCTCCACGAAGCTGGTGAGACGTTAAGGTCGGCGTATTTCTGCGATTCCGGTATGTTCTCGGTGTTGAACGTCATGCCGGACGGCAAGAGTGTGGAGGTTGGCCTGATCGGCAAAGAAGGGTTTTCGGGTACTCCGTTGGTGGCGGGCTTTCGCACCAGCCACACCCGAACGGTGGTTCAGGCTGAGGCCACTGCGTTCAGAATGGATGCCGATGCCCTGCGGGCCGCGCTGCCAAAATGCCCTACGCTGCAGCGGCAGCTAAACCGGTACGCGCAGTTGCTGGCGGTGCAGGTCACGCAGGTCGCCGCTTGCAACCGGCTGCATGAAGTGAACGAACGACTGGCCAGGTGGCTGCTGATGACGCAAGACCGCGTTGGCTCCGATGAGCTTCCCCTGACGCAGGAATTCCTGGCGCAGATGTTAGGAACACGACGCTCAAGCGTGACCGTTTCAGCCGGTACACTGCAGAAAGCCGGATTGATTGCCTACACGCGGGGAAATGTCACCATCAACGACCGACGCGGGCTGGAAGAAGCATCATGCGATTGCTACGGGCTACTGCAACGGCAGGTCAAAGAATGGCAGAGCCAGGACGCATAGACCTTCTGTCGGCAAGCGCACATTCATAAGTTCTTCGACGTGCCGACCGGCCTCGGTCTTTGAGGCACGATGTTCCGGTGGGAATAACACCGCTGTCCAAGGCGCAGATTTTTCAATCCATCAAGAATTTTCTGGAGCAGGAGTCGTCGCCTCCGAAACGGCGGCAATGCCGGGGTTGCGGATCGCCGATGCAGCTTATCGATGCTCATTTCTTGCTTAGAGGTACCGCGATGAACCGCAAGGTGTCTCTGCCGGCCTGCCCGGTTTGCGACCGGGAAATCCTGGAGAAGCCAGCCCGGCCGGAGACGATCCACTGAACGGGAACGAAGACGTGAGCCTCAAGCGATCTCCCGGACGATCTCACGACTTGCCGCGGTCCGATGGCACAGGAAATCACATTCACAATGAAATCCTGCGCGGACTTCCGCGTGATGAATTCGGAAGCGTCCTTCCGAAGCTGGAACTGGTCCGGATGCAACCTCGACAGGTGCTGCACGAGACGGGCGACACGTTGAGGTCGGTGTATTTCTGCAATACTGGCCTGATCTCGATCCTCAGTGTGTTGTCAGACGGCAAGAGCGTCGAAGTAGGCCTGATTGGCAGGGAGGGCCTGATAGGGTTGCCGCTGATTGCAGGTTTCCGCACGGCCGCTAACAGGGCCGTGGTTCAGATTAAGGGCACGGCCCTCCGAGTGGACAGCGATGCGTTCGCGGTGCTTCTGCGCGAGTGCCCGCGATTTGAGCGCAAGCTGCAACAGTTCTCTCAAATCATGGCTATGCAAGCCACACAGATCGCGGCTTGCAACCGGCTTCATGAAGTTGAGGCCCGGCTGGCGAGATGGTTGTTGATGTCCGCCGACCGAGTCGGCAGCGCTTCTCTGGGATTGACGCAAGAGGTGCTGGGTCAAATGCTCGGCACACGGCGGTCTAGCGTGACCGTGGCGGCGGGGGTCCTGCAGAAAGCTGGATTGATCTCTTACACGCGCGGCGATGTAAGAATTGTCCAACGCGCGAAACTCGAGCGGGCGGCGTGTGAATGCTACGGGCTGATGCAGCGGCAGGTCAAGGTCTGGCAAAGTCAGAGTGAGTAGCTGCGGCGGATGCGCTGTTTTGAAACGGCGCGGCGTCCAGCCGTGCCGCAACTGTCACAAAATCAATAGCGGCTTCAGCCACTGAGGAATATCTTTGCGACAGCGCAGTCCTCGTGGACAGCCAAGCCGTGTTCATCGATCATGCAGGGTTCGAGTGAGACCGTCTTCCCGCATATCGAGCACACCTGTGGAAGTTTTGAGCTGGCAGCCACGAGCCGCCTCCAATCGGCGCGACAAGACGTCTGCCGTCGACCGACGTCGACAAAGTAAACATACCCCCGGGCAGACAGTTGTCTCCGCGCTGGCGCACAACTCTCCAATTTGAATCGTGCGGGCGGCGAGTTAAAGTTTTTCCTGTTGTGAAACTGCTGCGAAGCCGCGTTCCGTTTCTGCAAACACACCCTTTCGTGCGAACGACTTTCAGTTTCAACTGAGCTTTCTCTAACTAGAATCAGGCTGTGATTAAGGGCCACTTATGCGCATTCTAATTGCGGAAGATGACGCGGCTCTGGCCGGATTCGTGCGCCAGGGGTTGGTTGGGGAACACTACGCGGTGGACGTGGTGGAAGATGGGGAGCAGGCGCGCGCCATGGGAAGCGAGTTTGATTATGACCTGGTAATTCTCGACCTGAACCTGCCGAAGCTGGATGGCGTGAGCGTGTTGCGGCATCTGCGGCTGAAGCGGCCTAGCCTGCCGGTGCTGGTGCTGACCCAGCGCAGCCGCGTCGAAGACCGGGTGCAATGTCTCGACACGGGAGCCGACGACTACCTGCCCAAACCGTTTTCCTTCAGCGAACTCTCAGCCCGCATCCGGGCGCTGCTGCGGCGCAGCCATTTGCCATCGGAGTCCGTGCTGGTGGTCGAGGATCTCCAACTGGATCGCGTGGAGCACCGCGCCGAACGCGCCGGCCGTAGGATCGAGCTGACCTCAAAAGAATTCTCCCTGCTGGAATACCTGATGCGCAACGCCGGGCGTCAAGTCTCCCGCGCCATGATCATCGAGCACGTCTGGAACCTAACCTTCGACACAACTACAAACGTGGTGGATGTTTATATCTTCGGGCGATGGCGGAAGGTCGAGTCGCTGCACGGAGCAGTAGTCAGTCTGGGATTTCATCACATCAGCGATATCGCCATGTCGTGCGGCGTCTTGAACATGCTGCCAGGAGGCAAAACCAGCCTGGATCCGGTGATATTTTGGGAGCACTCCCTGGGATGTGCGCTGGTCTGCCGCCACCTGGCGCGCAAGATCAATCTTCCCGATCCTGAGAAGGCATATCTCGCAGGCCTTCTCCATGACCTGGGAATCATCGTCAACCTCTGGGTTCTGCCCCAGGAATTCCGCGCGGCCTACGAGATAGCTGGGGCCGAAGGGATTCCACTGCACGAAGCCGAACAGAAATCCCTGGGATTCACCCACTGTGAAAGTGGACGCCTGCTCGCCGAGAGCTGGGGGCTTGCTCCGGATTTGATCGAGGTCGTGACCTTTCATCATTTCCCAGAGAAATCATCTCAAGATGCAGGATTAGTAGCCTTGGTCCACATCGCCGACTTGCTTTGCCGCATGAGCGGTCTGAACCACGGCTATGTCGAAGCGCGGCAAGTCAATCTGTTCGAGGATGAAGGGTTCGCCCTTCTGGCGCAAAGCTCTACGTCAGTGCGGGACTTTGACTGGGCCCGCCTTACCTTTGAACTGGATTCCTATCTGGAAGAAGTCCACAGCCTGGTCCACGCCATTTACCGGACATGAACACCGAATCCAAAGATTCGCGAATCAAGGTGCTCATCGTTGACGACAGCGCATTCATGCGCGCCGCACTCTCGCATATTGTCGCTCACGATCCCGTCCTTTGGGTCGTTGGCACGGCGGCTAGTGGGACGGAAGCCCTGCAGAAAATTGTGGCCCTTGATCCCGATGTCGTTACCCTCGATTTGGAAATGCCGGGGCTTGATGGTTTGGAGACTCTCCGCCGCATCATGGCCCAGTTTCCACGCCCCGTCATCGTGGTGAGTTCGTCCACTCTGAGTAGCGCGGAATCAACCTTCATGGCACTGGCAGCAGGGGCTTTTGACTATGTGCCCAAGCAGCTCTCCTCCACATCGCTGGATATTTCTCATATCCGTGAGGATTTGGTAGCCAAGATCAAGGCCGCTGCCGAGTCCCGGCGTGTACGAGATGGTCTCAACCTGCAACGGAAGCCTCCCCGCACCGCGGATCCAGCCACCAAAAAGGTTGCGCATGGCACTGCAGCTATCGTTGCTCTCGGCATCTCAACCGGAGGCCCCAAGGCCTTACAGGAGATTCTGCCGATTCTTCCAGTCGACCTCCCAGTTCCAATCTTGATTGTGCAGCACATGCCGGCTGGCTTCATTGCTGCTTTTGCCAAAAGACTGAACAGCCTTTGTGCACTTTCCATATGCGAGGCTTGCCATGGAGCGGTGGTTCAGCCAGGAGTGGTCTACCTCGCTCCAGCGGGATTTCAGATGACAGTAGACCGTCTCCCGGACTCGCGCACGCTCATTTTCCTTTCCGGCAAAGCGGAGAATCAGGTCCACGTTCCATCAGTCGATGTCATGATGCAGTCCGTCGCCTCCGCATTTCATTCCCGGGCCATGGGCATCATCATGACCGGTATGGGATCGGACGGAGCTCGGGGAATGAAAGCTATTCATCACGAGGGCGGCCTCACAGTAGGCCAGGACGAGCCGAGTTGTGCGGTCTATGGCATGCCTCGCGTGTGTGCGGAGATGGGAATCCTCGACAGGGTGGTGCCGCTATCCCAGATTCCTCATGAGATTCTGCAAGCCACGCATTATCGGAAGACGAACACGGGTTAGAGCATCCTTCCGCATGGACCGGCTTATCCAACACCTCGCGAATCCTGCTCAACAAGGTATGGATCGAAAAAGGCTTGGCCAAATACTCCCCGCCGTAGGAGGGTAATTCACGGTCGGTCAGTTGCTCCGCATAGCCGCTCATAAGCAGAACCCGGGTGCTCGGATAAAAACTAGTGAGTTCGACGGCTAGTTCGCGGCCACTCATGCCGGGCATGATCACGTCGGCAAGCAGAAGATCGGGTGGCGCAAGGCGTCCGCGGTATGCCAACGCTTCTCCAGCACCTCCGGCAACCACCAACTTGTAACCGGCGGACTGCAAGACTTCGGCCGTCACCTTCCGAACAAAAGCTTCGTCTTCGACGAGGAGAATGGTCTTTGGCCCGCCCTGGCGAGTCGCGGCAAATGCGACGGCGGCCATCGTGTCGGTGGATATTGTTTCAACGATCCTCGTTTCGCCTAACAACGTCTCGCCTAACATGGGCTCGCCAATCAACGCGCCGCGAAGTCGCCGCTCCCCTGGTTGCTTCCCATTCAGCAGATCAACTGCCATCCTCTGGATTCGGTGTAATGGGGCTGCAAAGACGGCTGAGGAGTGACTTAGCGTCTTCAGATGCGTCGTGTGAAGCGGCTGAGCCAACAGGAAGTTTCGTTCCGGGAAGTCCGGACGCGAACCAGTTCCGATCTGGGAGATCGTCCGTAGAAACTCGCCCACGGTTTTCGCACCGCTGGCTTATTTAGGACTGGTAAGTATGGTTCCGTTTGGGTCCAGCAAGAGTTTGTGTGTTCCCGCTGGTGCGGATAAATGAAACGAAGATTCGGGCCCATCGGCAAACACTCTCCCCACCAGCACGGGAGCCTTGCCAGAGACCACCGCATAGACGGGAACGAATGTTACCAGATCCGGCGGCGCATCCTTTTGCAATATCACGCCGCTTACGGCGATAGTGTTGGCCTTCACTGTGAACTTGACGCCCTGCAACTCCAGCCTGGGCAGAGAAGTGCCGTTCACCCAACCGTCCAGAAACCAATCGAGAGAAGCCTTGCCTTCATAGCGCAACGAGGGCGGCAAATCCTCTGCAAAAACGTTCAGCAGTTCCCTCGTGCTGATGGCTTTTCCTGCGTAACGCTCACGAACTTTATGCAGAGACCGCATGAAGGGTTCTTCCGCAGTCCCGCTGCTCCGGTCTTTTTGCGCAACGTTCTCTGCACCTTCCTGCAACATGGAGCGCAGCATGTGAAACAGCCAGGTTCCTCTGCCGTAACTGATGGCTTCGTAAGCTTGGGGAAAGTGAGACGAAAGCAGACGGCCTCCCAGGGTCACGGGTCCAGCATCCTCGAGAGATCTGCCGTCTTTATTCCTTTCGACCAAATCCCCTCGATACTTCTCCATGACCTGGCGGAAGCCTGCCGGATTTTTCTCCTGTAGCATCATCAACGAGCAATAATTTGCCAGACCTTCGGAGAACCACTGGTCACGATAGGTAGACCATAGGATCAAGTCTCCCCACCACTGATGTGCGGCTTCATGCGCCGGGATCTGTTCCGCAACCAACGCGCCAGCAGGATTCATGTGGAGGCTCTCACGCTCTGCCTGGTCCAGGAAAGCATACGATGACAGGAAGATCAGTCCCGGCCAACCTTGGCTTTCCCGCCCCGGCATCTGAGTCAGCGCCAGTTGACTGTAGGGAAACGGACCGAACCGCTCCGCATAGTAGCGGATGGCTCGGGCTGTAAACTCCGCGACGGCG
This sequence comes from Verrucomicrobiia bacterium, assembly GCA_035484995.1. Classification (GTDB taxonomy): domain Bacteria; phylum Acidobacteriota; class Terriglobia; order Terriglobales; family Acidobacteriaceae; genus Sulfotelmatobacter. The sequence continues at coordinate 11,627 of DATHOK010000264.1, forward strand.
GTTGCATTTCGCGCCGGTGAAGGCGCAAGCGAAGAGGCAATTAACTCGGGATTGGCGTGAGGCCGAGACGTGGGATTCGAACCTATCCCCAGGGTTGGCGGCGGACTGGGGAAGTCTCGTTCCACGCCGCTTGTAGCGTAGGTTTCTACGGCAACATTCCCAGCTTGTGCCGTTCCTCGAACATATTTGCCCAGGTCGAATCCTGCTACCGGGATGGGCCGCTCCGAGACCCAGTGCGCGACTTGCTCGTCATCTGTGTCCGGCGGAACAGGGTTCGGTGGAGCAGGCTGCGGGGGCGTTGCCGAAGGTGCGGCGAGTGGCTCTGGTTTGCCCGTTGCCAAAAGCGTCCAACCCGCCGGATAGTGGAAGGTTAGATCGAAATCCGCCATGGCCATCCCACGATTGGGATACCATGTGCCGCGTGCCCCCACATAGAGCAGGCCCTTGCCCGCCTCAGCCAGCACTTCTCCGCCGTAGACAAAACGCAAACTAATCTTTTGTCCTTTCCGCGCCGGCTGGGGCAAGATCACGGCCACCAGGTCGTTGCCACTGCGTGCCAACCGCGTGCCTTCCACTGCAGGGTTGTGGATGAATTCCACCACCCTCCCGTCCGCCTCGACGGTTTGGACTTGCAGAAAACGCGACAGTTCGAACACCAGAAAGCGCGATCCGCCGCGCACCACGTCGAGCTGCAATGTCACGTCCCCATCCACTTCCTTGGGTGGTTTCACTCGTGCATCAATGACGTAGCTGCGCACCCGAACCGCATCTTCCCGCGACTCGGTTTCTGCCGGCAATGCCTGAGGGATTTCTTTTCGAGCTACGGAATTCCGTCTCGCAGCCGAGGTCGAGAACGAAGTCCAGACGTCGTAATAGACGTTTCCGTCCTCGCCGGTTCTGCTTTGCCCGGCCTCGACTTGTTCCCCGGCGGTGGAATCAAAAAAGACGTCGAAGACACCAAGTTTGCTTCCGTGCAGCCGGGCGTGAAACATGTGATCGTCGGGATCCGGGGCGTGCGTGGCTGGCGAATCTTCAGAGGTGCTCTCGCTTGCGATCGGAAGCATCCCGCTGAAACTGGCCAGCAACCTCATGGCATCTGCCTGCGCCAGGGTGCGAGCGGTCTGGTCCCAGAGTGCGGTAAATCCTGGCGCATCTTCCGGCGCCCTGAGACCCGGCTGCAAATCGGTGGGAATATTATCGTTGAAACGGAAATAGGCGGTCGAGAAGCGCTCTTCCAGAATTGCCGTGCCCGTGAAGAGGCTCATAGCTTTTCGTTCTACGTCGTTCGGCGGGACGAGCAGCAGCTCTCCATCGCCCTCAAAAAACGCTCCGGTAATCCTGCCCAGCACATCCTTCGTAAAGGCGATGGAGCCATCGTCCAGAGTGATATGGATCGCGCCTCTACCCAGAGACGCGTCTCGCACCTTAAATACCCGGTCAGGATCCAGGCCAACGCTACTGAGCTGCAGGTAAAGGGACTCAGCCGGTCCAGGTTGCCGCGTGTGTACTGGAGCCGCTTGCGCAGGAACGGTTTGGGCCGGATCCGCTTGTGAACTGCACGCTCCCGGGAATGCGAAAGCCGCGAGGCATGCGGCTAGAGTTACGCGCATTGCGCATGAGATCGCTGGTACTTTCGTTACGTGGGTGTGTGCCTTCACTGTTGCTAGAATGCGCTTCAATGCGGCTTCGTGTCACTACTCTGCTAGCTATGATGCTCGCGCTCGCCTCGGCGGCATCCGCCGACACGATCCATTTGAAGAACGGCCGTACCATCGTAGCCGACCACGTCCGCGAAAATGGCACTCACTACGAGTACGACATCGGCGACGACAGCTATGCCATTCCCAAGAGTTCCGTAGACCATGTCGAAGCCGGCGGCGTTCCCGCCTCAGCCCCATCGGGCGCTGCCAAGACAGGCGATCTCCCGGTTTTCGTCCCGGTGGACAGTCTCGCCAACGAAGGCGACCTGCCCAAGACAATCGTTAGGGATGGCAAAGTCGACTCCGACGCTCTGGCGAAACTCGAAGGCAAGGGCAACGCCGAGTTGGCCGCCACCGCTGACTTCATTGCCGGCAAGTTTGAATTCGAGCACGGCGATATCGATCAAGCTCGCCGCTATTTCGACACTGCCCTGCGCTTTCAACCGGAGAACGCAACCGTCCTTATCTATTACGCCGCCTTGCTGGTGCGCACCGGCAATCCCACGCAGGCGCTTACCTATGCTCAACGAGCGGTGCGAGCTGCGCCCGAGTCGCCGGATGCCTACACCGTCCTAGGCTATGCGCAGCTGGCCTGCGACCGGACCAAAGAAGCCATTGCCTCGTGGAAGCATTCCCTCGAACTGCGTCCCGATCCCGCCGTGCAGCAATACCTGGCGAAAGCGCAGCGCGAGCAGAGTGCGGAGACCGATTTCGCCCAACGCGAAAGCAGCCACTTCGTGCTCCACTACGAGGGTAAGCAAACGTCCGAGGATTTTCGCGGACAAATCATGGCCGCGCTCGAATCGGACTACGACGATCTGGCACGCGATTTGGGCACGCCCCCGCGCGACAATATTCTTGTGACTCTCTATACGGAACAGGCTTTCTTTGACGTTACCCGCGCGCCCGCCTGGACTGGAGCGCTTAATGACGGGAAACTCCGCATTCCTATCAGTGGCCTCAATTCAATGACACCCGAGCTGGCCCGGGTTTTGAAGCATGAGCTCGCTCACTCCTTTATCAACCAGCTCTCTGGCGGACGTTGCCCGCCTTGGCTTCACGAGGGCATCGCCCAGCTGATGGAGCCGAAGTCCCTCGGCAGCGACGGGCATCTGCTGGCTCAGTTATTCAAGACCGAGCGCAACATCCCCCTGAATGTGCTAGAAGGTAGCTTTCTGAGCCTCTCGGGAAGCCAGGCCTATCTGGCCTATGCGGAATCGCTGGCCGCGGTTTCCTACATCAACGATTCCTATGGGATGGGTGACGTTCAGCGGATTCTGCAACGCCTCAGCGAGGGTAGTTCCACTGAAGCCGCGTTGCGTGCAACCATTCACTCTGACTACGGCCAACTCGAGTCCGAGCTCGGCAAGTATCTCAGCGACAAGTACGGCGACTGACCGCAATCCGGTATAGCCCGTTCGAGCGATTTGCCCGCCGCCATCTCTTGTGCTAGTTTCCCCTCTGAGTCTAAGACTCGTATGTGCGCCCTATTTCAGTCCCGTACGCCGGCGCCTCCACCTGTGGTGGAACCCGTCCCGAGCGAATTTCCGAAGATGGACGGTGCGGAGATTGCCGCCACCACCTACGGGCAAAGAGTCGCCGGCGATTTCTACGACTCCGTGCGAGTGAGCCCGGAGCGAATTTTGTTCGGCCTGCTCGACGTAGCTGGACGCCGCGAAAACAATCAGCAAATCCTGGCTGCCGCGCAGAAGATCTTTCGCACTCTCGGAGCTGAACTCTTCTCGCAGATTGACATCAACGAATCAGAAGCCATGACCACGCTGTGTCTGCGGCTCAACCGCGGCATTATGGAAGCCGCGGAGGGCGTTCACTCCTGTCCCGCATTCCTCGGCTGCTACAACGAGAGATTCGGCACTCTCTGCTATACCAACGCCGGGCACACCGGGGGTCTCGTCCGCGACAGCACCGGCATTACCGAACTGGCGTCTACAGGCCTGCCGCTCGGCCTTTTCTCTCACGCCACAGCCGAAGCGCCCACGATTGGCCTCCAGAAAGGAGCGGTTCTTCTCCTGGTTTCGCGGGGAGTGGTTGAAGGCAAATGCAGAAAGGACAAGACCGATGACCTGGAGTTCGGCTTGGAGCGCGTTAAAGAGCGTTTGCAGGCCAATCCTTCTCACAGCGCCGAAGCTCTCAGCGCGTCGATTTTGAATGCTGTCGGAGAGTTCACCTGCGAACCCCTGGTTCCGGACGACATGACCGCCCTGGTTTTTGTTCGTAACGCCTAGGACAGAAGGCTTCGGCAACCGGCTCAACCCACGGCCGCATCAAACTATGCGGTCGGCCAGCGACCGGCCAGAAAGTGACCGGCCAGACGTAGTAAAATACCTCGTCGGACTTCGCCTGTAAGTTCTGGCAGCAGGCGGCCTACAGAAATCCTATGAAAAGACTAGTTCTGATACTGATTGCTATGGCATACCTGCCCGCGTTTGCCGCGGGGCAGGTCGTCGAAGAGATTGTCACGCGCGTGAACAGCCAGATCATCACCCGGTCCGAATACCAGCGCAGCAAAGATCAGCTGAGGGATGACGTGAAGCAGCAGGATCCCTCGAACGCCGACAAGCTCTATGCCGAGCGTGAAAAAGACGTCCTGCGCGATCTTGTCGACCAGCAACTTCTACTGGAAAAAGGCAAAGACCTCGGCATCACCGGCGACACCGAGCTGATCAAGCGCCTCGACGGGATGCGTAAAGACATGAAGCTCGACACCATGGAAGAGCTGGAAAAAGCCGCCACCGCCCAGGGCATCTCCTACGAGGACTTCAAGCAGAACCTGCGCAACCAGATCATAACGCAAAAGGTGATCGGCGAAGAAGTTGGTTCTCATCTGAGCATCCCCAAAGAGGAAGAACAGCAGTTCTACAACGAACACAAGAGCGAACTGGAGCAGCCCGAATCGATAAAGCTCAGCGAGATCCTGATAGCTCCGCAGAAGCCGGCTGCTGATAAGTCCGGCAACGGCACCCCCGCCACGGGCAGCGACGATGCGAAGGCGCAAGATGCTGGCAGCGACTCAGCCAAGCAGGCTGCGGAGACTGCCGCTCTGGCTGCGGCCGAGGCCAAGGCCAACGATGTGCTCAAACAGATTCGTGCCGGAGCCAGTTTTGAAGACATCGCGAAGAAGTTTTCTGACGGTCCTTCGGCGGCGCAGGGAGGAGATCTGGGAGCGTTCAAGCGCGGCACTCTCGCCAAAGAGCTTGAAGACAGGACGTTCGCGATGAAATCGGGCGATGTCAGCGACGTGATCCGCACCAAGCAGGGCTACGTCATCCTGAAGGTTACTAACCACCAGGTGGCCGGCATTCCGGCAATGAAAGACGTCGAGCCCAAAATCATGGATGCTTTGTACTATCAAAAGCTGCAGCCAGCGCTGCGCGCGTATCTGACCAAGCTGCGCGAAGATGCTTACATCGACTATAAAGAGGGTTACATCGATTCCGGCGCCAGCCCCAACCAGACCAAGCCCATTGAGACCGCCGCGCCTAAGACGACCGACAGTAAGAAGCTAAAGAAGAAAAAGAAGCTCGGTATTGTCTAGCCCTCTGCCGCGTCTCCAGCTCCCCGAAAGGCGTTCCGGTGTACTGCATCCTTGTGCTTTCTGATTTACACTGATGAAGAGCATGAAAGAGTTCTACATCAGCGAGTGCGCGCGCCACGAAAACAAGATCATCACCTCCAACTTTGTCGTGGTCAGCAAGCAGATCAAGCCCAAGAAAACGGGTGAACCCTATCTCGCCCTGATCCTCGGCGACCGCAGCGGGCAGCTCGATGCCAAAATGTGGGACAACGTGGAAGAAGTGCTCAACGCCTTCGAGCAGGATGACTTCCTCAAGATCAAAGGCCTGGTCAACAAATATAAGAACCGCTTCCAGCTCACCATCCACAAAATACGCAAGCTGGGCGAATCGGAGATCGAATTCTCCGACTATCTTCCCAAAACCACGAAGAATATTGACGAGCTCTGGCAGACCCTGGCCGGCTTCGTTGCGTCTTTTCAGAATCCTTATCTCAAGTCTCTGCTCCAGGCCTTCATGTCTGACCCGGAGATCGCAGCCGCGTATCGCAATGCTCCCGCCGCCAAGACCCTGCACCACGCTTATATTGGCGGCCTGCTCGACCATGTAGTCTCGCTGTTTCGCTCCTGCGATCTGGTCAGCCGAAACTATCCCCAGGTCAATCGAGATTTACTGCTGACCGGCGCATTTCTTCACGACATCGGCAAGATTCACGAGCTTGCCTACAATCGCTCGTTTTCCTACACCACGCGCGGCCAGTTGCTCGGCCACATGATCATCGAACTTGAGATGTTGCAGGCAAAGCTCGCGATGGTCCCCGACTTTCCCGTCGAGCTCAAGACCCTTCTTGAGCACTTGATCATCAGCCACCATGGCCAGTACGAATTCGGCTCGCCCAAGCTCCCCATGTTCCCCGAGGCGCTTCTGCTGCATTACATGGATGACCTGGATTCCAAAATGGAGGCCATGCGCGCGCAATTCGAGCGCGAGGCTGACCTCGAGAGCCCCTGGACCAGCTACAACGCTTCTCTCGGACGCCCGTTGCTGAACAGCGCCAAGTTTCTTGTTCCGAAGCCCGCGGTTCCTCCCGATGACTCTTCTTCTGCCGCTGAGGCTGAAGTCGAAGCTGATTACGCCGGCGAGTCCAGCGAGGAAGCCCCGACGCTGCCCGGCTTGAAGCCTTAGCTTTCGTCCCTGAGGAGAACGACAGCGCATGCTCGACTTCAGCCGATTCGAACTACTCACCTTCGACTGCTACGGCACTCTCATCAACTGGGAAGAAGGAATTCTCCGCTGCCTTCACCGCATCTTCGCGGCTCACGGAAAGGACACAGACGACGCCACCATCCTGCGGCTCTACGGCGATTTCGAAGCTCGCGCCGAGCAGGGCGAGTATCGCCGCTACCGCGAAGTTCTTCAGTCCGTAGTGCGGCAGTTCGGAGAACAACTCGGATTCACGCCCACCGACGAGGAAGCCCGCTCGCTGCCCGAATCGCTGAAAGAATGGAAACCGTGGCCAGATACCGTAACCGCGCTTAACGAGCTTCACAGCCGCTTCCGACTGGCCATCATTTCCAATGTGGACGACGATCTTTTCGCCGCGACGAACCCTCAGCTTGGAGTGGAGTTTAGTCAGATCATCACAGCCCAGCAGGCAGGAGCCTACAAGCCATCATTGAAGATTTTCGAGCTGGCGTTGAGCCGCGTCGGCGTTCCTGCTCACCGCGTTCTGCACGTTGGCCAGAGCGTGTATCACGACGTGCTGCCGGCCCAGTCATTAGGCCTGGCTACAGTTTGGGTCAACCGACCATCCGCGCGAACCGGCGTGGGCGCCGTCAAGGCAGTCGAGGGACATCCGGACTTGCAAGTTTCTAGCGTCGCAGAACTTGCAACCGCTTGTGCCCAGCCGTAACCCTCGAATATGTTGAGAAAATCAAAACCGAATTCAAAAACAGACCCGCACCTTCCCTACCAGACCCGGCACGCCTTCGCAGCCACCATCGGCTGCCCCTTCTTACAGCTGAAGGCTTTGGCAAACTCCGGCATATTGACCAGGACTCCATTGGCCCGGAAGCGGTCGGGAGAATGCGGGTCGGTGGTCGCCACTAGGCGCTCCAACTCCGGACGCCATACCGCGCACCAATCCTGCGCGAATCCCAGGAAAACCTGCTGGATGGGCGAGTATCCGTCCGCCGTCTTTCTATCGAGATCGAGTCCCTGCTCGGCAGCGCGAGCCAAAAAAGCCATGTAGGCAAGGCGCATCCCGCCATTGTCAGCCGTATTCTCGCCTAGGGTGAGTTTTCCGTTGATCTTGGTGTCGCCCACGCTGAACTGGCTGTATTCGTTCACAATGCAAGCTGCCTTCTCCGTGAACTTGTCGGCATCTTCTTTGGTCCACCAGTCGGTGAGATTGCCGTGCCCGTCGAACTGCCGCCCCTGATCATCGAACCCATGGGTGATTTCGTGGCCCATGAAGAGGCCAATATGTCCATAATTCAGGCCGGTGGGCGCCGCCGCATCAAAAAACGCGGGCTGCAGCACCCCTGCAGGGAAATTGATGTCGTTCATGCTGTCGCTGTAATAGGCGTTCACCGTGGGTGGCGTCATGCCCCACTCATCGCGGTCAACCGGCTTGCCAATCTTGTCCAACTGCCGGTGCGACTCAAACTCTGTTGCACGCAGGCTGTTGCCCAGGGCATCTCCGCGCTCTACATTCAATTTCGAATAGTCTCGCCACTTATTCGGATAGCCGATCTTGTTGGCGATGAGATGCAGCTTCTCTTGTGCGCGTTTCTTGGTGTCTGGGCTCATCCAGTCCAGGCTTTCAATATCCCGTTCCACGGCCGCTTCGATATCATGAATCATCTGCAGCGACTTCTCTTTACTGGACGCCGGAAACTCCTGCTCGACATAAGCCTTGCCCAAAGCTTCGCCCAGGGCTCCGTCGGTGCTGCCCACGCAACGCTTCCAGCGCGGTTCTTGCTCGGGAATGCCTGCCAGCTTGCGCCCGCCGAAATCAAATTGTTCTTCATCCATGGCCTTGGGCAAAACCGTTCCCGGAAGCGAGGCCACAAGCTGCCAGCGGAGATAGGACTTGATGGTCGCCAAATCCGCATCCGCGATCACCTGGTTCATCCCTCTAAAGAATTCCGGCTCCGCCACGTTGATTTCGCTGAATGACGGCGATCCGGTCGTTGGATAAAAATGCTCCCAGTTGAAAACCGGCGTCAGCGACTGCAATCCGCTGTTCGGCATCAGGTGGTAGATATTGTGTGGGTCACGCTGCGAGGTGATATCCAGCGACACTTTGGCGAGCGCGGTTTCCAGTTTCATGATGGCTTGCGCCTCGCTCGCGGCCTGCGCTTCGCTTGCTCCCAACAGCTTCAGCATATTGGCGATGTGTTGTACATATTGCTTGCGAATTTCCTCGTCCTTCGCTCCCGTCCGCAGGTAATAGTCTTTTTCAGGCAAACCTAGCCCGGCTTGCGACACGGCTGCTATTTCCCGGGTTGCGTCTTTGAAGTCCTGCTGCGAGCCGAATCCCAGAAACGCATTCACGTTGATCATCTGAAAGTGCGCGAGCAACTCGGGAAGCTGACCCTTGCTCGAGAGTGCATTGATGCGGTCCAGTTCGGGCTTCAGCGCAGCCATGCCTTTCTGCTGGATCGCGGCTTCATCCATGCAGGCGGCGTAATAGTCGCCGATCTTTTGCGTATTCGCGTCGCGCTCACTGCCGGCCATGGCGGCTTTGTCGAGAATGCCGTGCAGCACCTGCCGGTTGTACTGATCAAGATTGTAGAACTGATCGGAATACGGGGAATCATTCGGAATCGGATGCAGCTTGCTCCAATTACCGCAGGCGTACTGATAAAAATCAACGCAAGGGTCCACAGCCGTATCCATCAGCTCCTTGTCGAGGCTGGGGATCAATTTGAAGGTTTGCGGGGATCCGGAGGAGTCGTTCGATGCAGTTGCCTGGGTAAATCCCAGGCTGCTGCTGGCGATAACCGTGCCGGCGATGATCAACAAGAACGTGAAAACTGAACTTTGAGATGGGCGCATCCGTCCTCCGAGTAAGAAATCATACATCGCGCCATCATCAATGACAGGGGGAGACGGACAGATGGCCCCATCCGTTACAATGCATTTCACGCGCCGGTCTCTTGAAACGCTCTTGAACGCTGGAGAGTCTAGAAGTTCGCTGGAATCTTCACAACCCTCTTCTGGATCGCCCACATTACCAGTTCGGCTTTGTTGTGAATGCCGAGCTTGCGCATCAGATTGAACTTATGCGCGTCCACTGTCTTACTGCTCAATCCCAGAACTATGGCCGCCGCGCGCACCGTCTTTCCCTCCGCCAGCAGTTTCAAAACCTCGCGCTCGCGAGCGGTGAGCGCGCGTTCTGGTCGAAACAGTCTTTCGGCGGGGGGCTGCACATTAGGCCGAAAGCGCTCATCCGAGCCGCTTGGTCGATCGCCGCTGCGCAAGTTCCGCACCATCTCGAGCAGCTCTTCCGCCGAAGTCTGTCGCGCGGCACAGCCGCCCGTGGTTGCTCCCAGACTGACAAACGGAGAGCTATCTCGGTCCTGCATGCTCAAAAACACTATTTTGGTTTGGGGAGATTCCCGCGTCACAAGAATCTCTGCTTCAGCTGCAGCCAACCCAAACGTACCGGTATCGGCGACCAGCACATCGGGCCGCAGCTCATAAACCTTGCGCAGGCACTCCGCCGCATTGCCGGCTTCGCCGACCACCTCGATGTCTGGCTCGTCTTCCAATAAACGCCGCAGACCTTGCCGCAGAAGAACATGGTCATGCGCGAGCAGACAGCCGATCTTGCTGCCAAATAAAATCACTTCGTTTGAATCTGTGCGTGGGGGCACACAGTTCTCCTTTGTTTGGCCAGAGAGTTTACAAAATGACGCGGACGACTGGGCGGAACCAGAACTCCACAAGATACGAATGTGGGCTATTGTAGCAATCATTTGCGCATCTGCGCCTATGAAATCTGCAGAAGGATTGCCTTTTCTTGCCACCCCGTAAATGCTGCTCTTTTGCTCCAATCCCCATCGGGAGAACTCCGGCGGACGCCGCATCAGGTAAAATCGAGCACTTATGCTGCGCTACTTCACCGCCGGAGAATCTCACGGCGAAGCTCTGGTCGCTTTCCTCTCGGGCCTGCCCGCTGGGCTCGAAGTGGACCAGGCATTTCTCGACCGCGAACTCTGGCGCCGGCAACAGGGCTATGGCCGCGGCGGGCGCATGAAGATTGAACGCGACACAGCTCACATCCTCTCCGGCGTTCGCCATGGGATGACCATCGGCTCGCCCATCTCCGTGCAACTCGAAAACAGAGATTGGAAAAACTGGCAGGACTCCCTGCCGGTTGGCGAAGGGGACCCTGCCCGCCACAAGCGAGTGGCATCTCCACGGCCCGGGCACGCCGACCTGGCGGGCGCGCTGAAATACAATTTCCCCGAAGCCCGCTATGTTCTCGAGCGCGCCTCCGCCCGCGAATCGGCGGCACGTGTTGCCATCGGCGCGCTCGCCAAAACCTTTCTGCGGGCGCTCGGCATCGACATTCTCAGCCATGTCATCGCCGTCGGTGAGGTCAACATGCAACAAGAAGTCCCTTGGGAGCAGATTCAGAATCTCTACCAGAAGGAAGAAATCCTGCTGAATTGTGCCGACACAGAAACCGAGCAGCGCATGAAGGCCGAGGTAGACAAAGTGCTCAAGACCGGCGACTCGCTGGGAGGAGTCTTCGAGGTCGTTGCCCACAGCGTCCCACCTGGCCTGGGAACCTACGCCCAGTGGGACGAGCGCCTGGATGCGCTTCTTGCTGCCGCCGTGATGTCGCTGCAGGCGGTAAAGGCGGTAGAGATCGGTTCCGGCATTAGTGCTGCCGCTTCTCCCGGCTCTGCCGTGCACGATGAAATCGGCTATGGCAAGCCGGAGAACTTTACTGGATTCACCCGCACTCGCAACAACGCCGGAGGAATCGAAGGCGGGGTTTCCAACGGAGAAGAAATCCGTGTGCGCGGCTACTTGAAGCCGATTTCCACCTTGCGCCGTCCGTTAAAGTCGGTCGATTTTTCTACGCGTGAATCCGTAAGCGCCGCCTATGAGCGCTCCGATGTCTGTGTAGTTCCGGCCGCTGGAGTGGCAGCCGAGGCCATGGTCGCGCTGACTCTCGCCCGCTGCGCTCTCGACAAATTCGGCGGCGACTCCATGGGTGAAACCTTGCGCAACTTCCAGGGTTATTGCTTGCAACTGAAAAATTACTGATCTCGACTGAAAATGATCTATCCCATCGTAAAGTTCGGAAATCCGGTCCTCGACAAGCCGGCCGAAAAAGTCTCGGTCTTCGATGAAGACCTGAAGAAGCTGGTTGAGGACATGTTCGAATCGATGTATGCTGCCCGCGGGGTAGGCCTCGCGGCACCGCAGATCGGCATCTCCCGCCGCATCGCCGTGGTCGACGTTACTTTTCAAGAGGATCCCGGCGCCAAACTCGTCCTCATCAACCCTGAGATTATCCACAAAGAGGGCCGCCATACGCAGAGCGAAGGTTGTCTCAGCATCCCAGACTTCCGCGAAAATGTGAGTCGCGCCCACGTTGTGACCATCCGCGCCCAGGATTTGACCGGGAAAGTTTTCGAAAAGACCGGCGACGACCTGCTGGCCCGCGCCTTTCAGCACGAGACCGATCACCTCAATGGCAAGCTCTACATCAGCCACATCAGCGCGCTCAAACGCGATCTGATCAAGCGCAAAATTCGCAAACTCGTCAAAGCGGGAGAATGGTAGAGAGCATTGAGTCATTGAGAGATTGAGTCATTGAATCAATGATTCAATGTGTCAATGATTCAATCTGTCAATCTCGTTTTCTGCGGCACGCCGCGCTTCGCTGTGCCCACGCTCGACAAACTGGTCGAGGCCGCATTCCGCGTCGAGCTCGTGGTGACGCAGCCGGACCGGCCCAAGGGCCGGGGCCTTGAACTCGTTTCCTCTCCGGTCAAGCAACGCGCTCTCGAGTTGGGCCTTCCCACCGTCCAGCCTGAAAGCATAAAGAAAAACGAAGCCTTTCGCGCTCAACTCGCCGCCCTCAAGCCTGACGCCATCATCGTGGTCGGTTACGGCCGCATAATTCCGCAATGGATGCTTGATCTTCCTTCGCTCGGCAACATCAACCTGCACGCCTCGCTTCTGCCAAAATATCGCGGCGCGGCGCCGATTCAATGGGCGATTACTCGTGGCGAAACCGTCACCGGGGTCACCACGATGAAAATCGATGCCGGCCTCGACACCGGCGACATTCTTCTGCAGCAGGAGGTCCCCATTCTCCCCGACGACACAGCAGAGACTCTGTCCCCGAAGCTGGCAGACATTGGCGCAACCCTCACAGTCGAGACCCTGCGCAGGCTGCAGGCCGGCAGCGTTTATCCACGCAGACAAGACAACGCTCAGGCCAGCCTCGCGCCCATACTCAAGAAAGAAGATGGCCTCATAGATTTCTCCCGTCCCGCAGCGGAAATCCTCAACCGCATGCGCGGCTTTCAACCCTGGCCCGGCGCATATTCGAAGTTTCGCGGGAAGAGCCTGCAAATCTGGAAGGCCGTTGCCATCAATCGCGCACTGCCATCGTCTGAGCTGAAGATGCAGGGCGATCGTCTTCTTGTCGGCTGCGGACAGGGCACGGCAATCGAACTGCTCGAACTGCAACTGGAAGGGAAGAAGCGCACCTCTGCCTGTGACTTCCTTCGCGGCTATCGTCCGCTGCCCGGTGAGAAGTTCGGGGCCTAAGGCAGTACGAATTTCTTCTCGGCGCAGGCTGGTTCCGTCATACTTGCCACAGTGAAACGAAAATCTCGAGATTCGCACTCTGCGGTTTCTCTGGCCCGTGCGGCCGCGTTCGACATTCTGCTCCGCATCGAGCGCGAATCTTCGTATGCTTCGGAACTTCTTCATTCCCGGATGTACGACCGGCTCACTCCGGTCGATCACTCCTTGGCAACAGAATTGGTGATGGGGGTTCAGCGCTGGCGATCGTTGCTTGATTCCGAGATTTCCAAAAGCTCTGCTCAGCGGCTTTCCAAACTCGATCCCGAGATTCTCACCGCTCTCCGGCTCGCGGTTTACCAGCTTCGTTGGCTCAGCCGCATTCCTGCCCGTGCCGCCATCAATGAAAGCGTTGAACTCGTCAAGCGCGCCCGCAAACGTTCGGCTGCTCCATTCGTCAATGCGGTCCTGCGCAAGATCGCCGTGAGCGCGTTCGCCGCCGACGATTCCCCGCAACACATGATCACGGGATCTTCAGCCGAGGCGCTCGCCACCAGCAGCGCCCATCCGCTCTGGCTCGTCGAACGCTGGATCGGGGCCTACGGAATCGATGCCGCGCTTCGCATCTGCCAGCACGATCAATTGGTTCCAGTGACCACAATCCGGCTGCGGCGCCCCGAAGGCGAAGCGCGGCTCCGGGCGGAAGGAATAGACCTCGCTCCTGGCGTCCTGCTCGCCTCCGCGCGACAAGTTCTGCGCGGAGACGTTACGAAGACAGCCGCTTTCCGCGCCGGCCTCTGTGTTATTCAAGACGAAGCGTCGCAGCTCGTTGCAGCTCTGGTCCGCGACGGCTCGCGCATTCTCGATTGTTGCGCGGCACCTGGCGGAAAGACCACGGCGATCGCAGATCGGAATCCCAACTCCAGCGTCGCTGCTGTCGAGCTTCATCCTCATCGCGCCCGTCTGCTGCGGAAATTAGTCAGGGGACAGAATCGAGCGAACGAGTTTGGAGCGAACGACGATCAGGCCAACGAGGCCGGAGCGAGCGAGATCCATGTTCTCGCCGCCGACGCGCGGAACCTGCCCTTTGCCACAAAATTCGACCGTATTCTCGCCGACGTGCCCTGCTCCGGCACCGGCACGCTCGCCCGTAATCCGGAAATCAAGTGGAAGCTCACGCCTGCGGATCTCATCGATCTGCAGGCGCGACAGCTGGCGATCTTCCGTTCAGCCATGGCTCAACTTGCTGCCGGAGGCCGGATGATCTATTCCACCTGCTCTTTGGAAAGAGAAGAAAACGAAGACGTCATCGAGCGTTCTTTGAGGGAAGATTCATCTTTCCGCGTACTCGATTGCCGTGCCGAACTCGATAGGCTTCATCAGGAAGGAGAATTAATCTGGCCGGATCCTTCATCGCTCACTCGCGGTCCCTACTTGCGCACGCTGCCTGGCGTCCAACCCTGCGATGGCTTCTTCGCCGCGATCCTGGAAAAAATCTAACGACGAAAAGGGTCAACGCACTTCAAAGCTCACCACGGCACCCTCCAGAACCTTTTGTCCAGCGGGCGGCCACTGCGTAACGATCATGCTGGCTGGCGATGGTTGAGGTGGCGCGGCAGTCACGGCTGCGACTGCAACCGGAGGTTCGCCATTCGCCGGCGGCGGCGCCATGCTTACGTTCCCCAGTTTGAAGCCCGCATCCTGCAGCGTGCGGCTCGCC
>DATHOK010000265.1:0-9498 GCA_035484995.1 Verrucomicrobiia bacterium
CGTCTTCACGCTGGAGCAGCTTGAGGCGGCGCCCGAGTCCGCCGTTGCGGTGGTCCTTGCGAACGGCCAGCATGTGCGAGTGAAGATAGACGTGCCCCGACCGCGTACCCGGCACCGAAAGAGCAAAGCCAACCATTTCGCCGCCGCCGAATGCGCCCATGACCTGCCCCCCAACTTTTTCCGCTACGACGAACATGCGCAATGGAACCAGTTCAGCATCGCTGAAGTTCCAGACATCTTTTTGCAAGGCAACACAAGCCCGCAGTTCATCGAGTCCCTGACATCGCCGAATCACGATGGCGTCCGGACTCACGCTTGCTTCTCCTGTTGCTTCGCCTGCCGCCAGAGGGATTCAAGTTCGTCCATCGACACACTCTCGGGAGTGGTGCCGAGCTCGTGCAAGCGCTGTTCCATCCACTCAAAGCGGCGGCGGAACTTGCGGTTGGTCTTGCGCAGCGCGGATTCAGGGTCGAGCGAGAGATAGCGGGCGATGTTGACCAGCACAAAGAAAAGGTCACCAACCTCGTCTTCAAGGCGCGCCCTCAGGGCTTCGGCAATGGTCTGGCGTCCGGAACCGGCGACGCCCCGGCCTTCGGGGCGCGGACCGGGAGCGGGAAACTCCTGCAGATGCTGGCGAAGTTCGCCGGTCTCCTCGCTAAGTTTATCGAACAAGCCTTCGACGTCAGGCCAGTCGAAGCCAACCTGGGCTGCGCGCGAGCTGAGTTTATGGGCCTCGAGCATCGCCGGCATGGAGGAAGAGATACCAGCCAGAATCGATGACGCAGACTTCATCGCAGGGCCGGCCGCGTCCGCAGTCTCGCCGAATCGCTTTTTTCGTTCCTCGACCTTTAGCGCTTCCCAGTTGCGCTTCACCTCGGTCGCGGTATCGGCTTTCGTGTCGCCGAACACGTGAGGATGCCGGTTTACCAGCTTGCCGGAGAGCCGGTCGAGAACGTCATCGATCGAAAACGTTCCCTGCTCCTTGGCCATCTCCGAATAAAAAAGCACTTGCAGCAACAGGTCGCCGAGTTCGCCGGGCAATTCGTCCCAGTCGCGATTGTCGATGGCTTCAAGGACCTCGTAGGTTTCTTCCAGCGTGTAGGGCTTGATGGAATCGAAGGTCTGCTCGCGATCCCACGGGCACCCCCCGGGAGCCCGCAGGCGCTCCATGATGGCGACAGCGCGTTCGAAACGTTCGCCGGTCGTGGACATTTGAGCAACCACTCTAAATGAGCCATCGCAGTGCGAGCAACGAGTGCGGGATTTACACTTGCCCCTGCGTAACCTTTAGCCAGCGTGGTTGGCCTTTTGGTCATCTAATTTTGCGGTACCAAGGTTACCTTCTCCGCCCGGCGGAGAGAGTGCACACTTTAAGGGTCATAGTGTCTGGCGCGGCTTGGTTCGTGGCTCTAGTGGCACCTTTCGAAAGCCCTGTATCTGATTGATAAGCTATGGTTTTAGCGGCAAATCCCCGAGCCTCTCTGGAGGGCCAGCACTTTCAAGTGGTGGTGATTGGTGGAGGCATCAACGGCGTTGCTGTGGCGCGGCAGTGCGCTCGCGCGGGCAAACATACCCTGCTGATCGAACAGAATGACTTCGCCTCCGGAGTAACCAGCCGCTCCACGCGCATCATTCATGGCGGCCTGCGTTACCTTGAGCACGGTGAATTGGGTCTGGTTCGGGAATCGCTACGTGAACGGGAAAAGTTGCTTCGGGAGAAATCTCACCTCGTGCATCCCATGCACTTCCTGCTCCTTTTGAATGAGACCAGCGAGCGTAGTGCCATGAAAGTGCGCGCCGGATTGTGGCTCTACCAGCGCATGGCCGGAAAGCCACCCAGCAAAGACGCTACCGAAATGGAATTGAAACGGCTGGAGCGCGCGCTGGACGCCGGACATCGCTGGTCGTTCTACAACTACGAAGACGCTCAGTGCGAATTTCCGGAACGCCTGGTGGCGGAATGGTTGATGGAGGCCGTCGATGCCGGCGCAACCGTGCGCAATCACATGGAGGCGCTGGCGGTTGATGTCTCGCATGGCCGCACCCGCGGCGTGCTGTTACGCGACCAGATCACCGGACGGGACCAGCGCGTGGATGCAGGCTGGGTAATCAACTGCAGCGGACCATGGGCTGACCGCATGTGCCAGCGCTCTTCAATCCGCATGGCTAAACCGATGCTGGGCGGCGTACGCGGCTCCCACATCGTTTTGTCGCGGTTTTCCGGTTCGCCGAATGCTGCGGTTTATACCGAGGCGGTAGACGGGCGTCCGATTTTTATCCTTCCCTGGAACGACCAGCTCCTGGTTGGAACAACCGAAGTTGCTGACAACGGTGACCCGTCCAGAACCGCTCCTTCACCAGACGAGATCAGCTATCTCGTGCGCTCGGTAGCGCAACTGTTTCCCAAGGCCAAGATAACTCTACAAAGTGTGAAGCACGCGTTTGCGGGAATCCGGCCGCTGCCTTATTCGCCGGATAACAAGCCTTCCGCAGTCACGCGGCAGCACGTCCTTCACGACCACACCGATGACGGCGCGGCGCGGATGCTCTCCGTGATCGGCGGCAAGCTGACCACTGCGGCTTCACTGGCCCGGGATTGTGCCCGCAAGATTGGGTTGAAGACGACTGAACCGAATACGATGACCATGGGACCCGACAATGCGCTCGATCCCTTTCTGGATGACGCGGTGCTCGAAATTGCGCGCATCGGAGCGGTGAGCGAAGAAACGGCTCGCGGCATGGTGGAATGGCATGGCAAGCGTGCTGCCGACATCGCCAGGATGGCTCTTGTAAGCGCGGAGTTCCGTGCGCCGATCTGTCCCCACACGTCTCACGTCATCGCTGAAGTGGTGGAAGCCTACCGCAGAGAGTTTGCCGTGACTCTGGGCGACGTGCTGCTGCGCCGTGTGCCGGTGGCGCTCGGCGCCTGCTGGTCCGAGTCGTGCAGCCGCGAAGCCGCGTTGCGCATCGGCGCGGTTCTCGGCTGGGACGAGCACGCCATGGGAGCGAACCTGGAAGCTTTTGAAACGGAGCGCGCCGCCTTCTTGCAGCCGGTGGGGCGTGCCACTGCGGCATTCGAAGCCGCGGCCGATTAGATCCTTGCCACCCATCTTCACGGATTTTCACGGATAAACAACAACTCGGATCGAAGACTAAAAATAAAAAAAGTATCGGTGAAGATCCGTGCAATCCGTGGCTAAGATTTTTCTTGCTGGCCCAAAGCGCGCGTTAGGCGCTTAGGGTGGTCAGAAATAATGCCGTCCGCTCCCCACTTCGAAATGCGCTTCATGTCCACCGTAGCGTTCACGGTCCAGACCAATATTTTCTTTCCCGCGGCTTTGATCTCATCGATGAGCATCTTCCTCACCAGCTTGCGGTGCGGAATCACGTACTGGACCGGTAACCGAGGCCAGCGGCTCAACTCGGCCTGCGTCTCGCAAATCAATCCCAGTGGAATGCTCGCGTCCAACTCGTGAGTGGCCAGCAGCACTTCGGGGAGAAACGAAGAGATCACGAACCCGCGCGCTGGGGTAAGCCTTCGCTGCAAATCTCTGGCGATCGCCTCGAGGCCGGAGACTTTCAGCTCGATATCGAGAAATGCAGTGCTCTGGTATCGAGTTAAGACATCGCCTAACTCGGGCAAGTCCACCCTCTCGGCTGAGGATTCAGCAATCTTTAATCCGTGGGCAGTCGGATCGTGGCAGACTACAGCGTGCCCATCCGCCGTGAGCCGCACATCAAATTCGAAACCGTCGCAGCCCTGAGCGAGTGCGAGATCGAATGAGGCCAGCGTATTCTCGGGAATAGATTTTTCGGAACGCGCGCCACGGTGGCCGAGAAGTAGTGGACGAATCGCCATCGCCTTCTAAACCTCAGTGGGCAGTGTTCAGTGTCCAGCGGTCAGTCATCGCACCAGCTCTGGTTTTACTAGCCACTGACCACTGATCACTGTCCACTGTTCTCAATCCAGATCGAAATCGCGAATCGGCTTGCCCGTGTCAGGAGATTCCTTGGCCTTCTTCACCGCCTCCTGAAATTTCTTATCCAGAAGCTCGGAAGCATGTTTTTGTGCCTCCACCGATTGGCGGAAGATCGATTCGCGGCGGCTGTCCTGTTCCTTCATAGCCCGGGCAGCTGCTTCCATATCCTCGAACATCCTCGGTTTCACCGCTGCTGTGTGCGCGATAACAGAGGCCGTTGCGATATCGATCTTCAGCAGCGCGCTGCAGCAGGGGCAAGTAACTTCGATTGTCGCTGGACTCTTCGCCATTTTGCGAATGATACCGCAAAAGCGGATCTGGCGGGTCGGCGTGCAGCGGGCGACTCGGCGGACCAACTCAAAGGATCAGGTTCAACGGTGAAGTTTGATTGGGAAAATGCGGAATACCCCTAACAACTCCCAGCCCAGCAGAAAGATAGAGAGCAGGACCACCAGCACTGCCATCAACTCTCCAAAGGTTAGGCCGCGGCGGTTGGGCTCGAAACGCCGTGCGGCGAGGCTCAGGATATTCAAGGTGGCGAACCCGAAGACGATCGCCCAGAGAATGTTGTAAACGTCGTCGCGGCGGCTGGAATGTCGCTGCAACAGCATCAGGCTCGCAAACAGCGCCGGCTGGGCCCGCAACAGAGTGTGCAGCGAGAGCGCGGCCCGCGTGGTACGCGCGAGGCCGGAGATCATCCACGTTGTCGAAGAAAGCGCCATGGGGCCGAGTGACAAAAAGGGCACTTTGGATGCCGCAAGTGAGGATATTACATTTTTTCTGTGCGCGGGTCACGGAGGCGACTCGGCGACGGCATCAGCCGGTCCATCTAGTTTCTGCCCTTGGGCATATGAAACCGACTCCTTGCCCCGATCCTCGATGCTTTCAGCCCGATGCTTTCAGTAAGATGGACGGATGGCGGACCGGCGCGTCATCTTCTTCGATGTTGGCAACACTCTTCTATTTCCGAACCGAGCAAAAATCCTGGCCCCCATCTCGAGCGATCGCCATCCGTCACTCGATCAATGGCACACCCTGGAGCGCAAAACCAAGCACGAGTTCGACCAGGGCATGACGAGCGGCCGCGTCGATCACAGCTTCTGGTGGATATTCCATACTCACCTTCTGCGGGAACTCGAGGAAACGTCATGTCTCCGGGAAGTGCTGGTCGAGAACACACGGAGTTCCGCCAACTGGGATCAAATTCTTGCAGGCACGCGCGACGCCCTCGCTCGCATCGGCCAGAACTTCCGCATCGCTGTGATCTCCAACTCCGATGGAAAGATCGAGCACGTCCTCTCACGCTGCGGTATTGCCGGCTGCTTCGAAAGCATCACAGATTCCGGAAACGTGGGAATCGAAAAGCCCCATGCGGAAATCTTCGAGGCAGCCCTCAACGCCATGCAGGCGCGAGCCGACGAAAGCCTGTACGTGGGCGATATGTACTCCGTGGATTATTTGGGGGCGCGTAATGCGGGGATGGAAGCAGTCTTGTTCGACGTGTCCGGCGCCTACAGCGACCGCAAACTGCCACGCGTAGAGTCGCTGGATCAGCTCGAAGCGTGGCTGCGGTGAGCTGACTGCATTAAGCTGGCTGCACTAAGAAAGACGATCTCACAATTCCAGAATCTGGTGGTCGTGGCAATCGGTGCGCATAGTGTCATATATGCTGCGCAGCAGTTCGGTTCCGTGGCGAGCGACGAAATAAACCCCCGCCACTCCGCGCTCCTGTAAGGCGTTCTCGGGATAGAGCGCCTGGCTGAGCGCGACGGCATGCCGGCTCACCACGTCGCTGCGGCGCAATTCCGCGGCCATGGCGCGCTCGCGAAGGCGGTCGAGTTGGTAGCGCACCTTTGAAGCGCCCGTCTGGCTGGCCTCTACGAGCGTGGGATCAAGTTTGGCCAGCGCTTCCTGCAAACCCGAAAAAGATTCTTCAACGGATTTGTTTGTGCGTTCGAAGGCCGCCTGCAACCCCGCCGGCAGAGTGCGTGCAGCCAGCGTCTGCCGCAGGGCCTCAGGCCCATCGAATGCGTCTCGCACCGCAATGCCGTACTGCCCGAGCCAGCGCTGCACTTTAGGCTCAACCACAGTCGCCGAGAAACGAGGCACGATGGGCGTCACACGGCCCAGGATTCTTTCATAGACCGCGCCCGCCTGCGCGAAATATGCCGCTTCGGCAGCGCCACCTGAGTAAGCCAGAGTTGGGAGAAGATAATCCTGCACAACTGGCCGCAAGAGAACGTTCGGACTGAAGCTCTCCGGAGCAGCGGCAATACGATCCAGCAATTCGGCGGATGAAATCTTTTCCGCGCCAGGTTCGCTGCCGATAACAAACTCTCCGGCTTTATTCGATCCTTCGCGATGGTGGATTGCCGTGCGCGCGCCATCGCGCATCGCGAAAAGCAGCACCGACGACGGCGTCACCTTGACCTGCTGATAGTATCCCGCCCTCTCAAGAACATCGCCTCGCGCCAGTAGCGCAGCATCCAGATCCTCTGCGCCTTCGATTGCAGCGCGATACATAGGCGCCGTCTCGCGATGCAGTTCAGCGTCGGACGCATCGAGAAGAATCACGCCCCACTGACTAAAAAGCTGCGAATAGAAGCGCGCAAAAGCCGTGCCCAGCGTCTCTCCCGGACGATACGACGCGCGTAGAAACTGCGATGCCTCGCTATCCCCCAGCAGCGATACGGCCTCTTCCACGACCGGCACAATCTCTTCTCCCAGGCGCACGTTGCTCACCGGCGCGCCGGGAACCCCGCTACTGGAAGTGGTGAGAGTGCGCAGCAGCCCATCGGAACCCGGTATCGAAACATGATTCACTTCGGCGAGGTCGTGGTCGTATGTTGCTAGCCAGAAGACCGGGACCGCATCGATGCCGGCCGCCGTCGCCTCGTCGGCCAACTTCACCGCGGTCAGCGCTTTGTAGATGGCAAACATGGGCCCGCCAAACAGTCCGACTTGTTGCCCCGTCACGATGGCCGCCGCGCCGGCACGAAGACGGCTCAGGTTTGCCATGGTCTGCGGCGAGGAGCCCCAGGATTTATTCTGCCGCTCCAGAATCGTGCCGACGCGCTCCCGGCGAGACGGGTCATATTGCAGAGAGGAAGCCTGCGCCTTGAACCATTCGCTGAAATGCGGGGAATGCGGATAAAAGGGTTGGACGCTGGGGGAGTATGCTAGAAAATCAGTGAACAGGCGCGTGGTGTGCGGGATTTTCGTAAAGGGCAGACACTGCGCTTTCACCGCTGGTTCTCCTGACATCGCCGGCCGGTACAGTTCCGGTTTCTACAGCTTTGGACGGATGAGATCATCGCAGGTCAACCACATTCATTCTATAGTGCGTCGCTGTTGAGATGCCGCAAACCGGCGCAAGATGCAAGATAATGGTGCCGTCAGGGAAAGGAATGGACGATGAATCTGGCAGCATCTCCATTGCATATCGTAACGCCGGTCACGCTCGAAGGCTCCACAGTACGCCTCGAACCAATTCGCCGCGAGCACGCCGAAATCTTCTGGGAGATCGCCAAGGATTCACTCGACGACATCTTCCAATGGATTCCCTACCGGGTAAAGACACGCGAGGACTTCCAGTATCTAGTGGAGAAGATCTTTGAGGAGCAGGAACGCGGAGACTCAGTGGCGTTCGCCACGGTCGAGCGTGGTTCCGGGCAAGTGATCGGAAGCACCCGCTTCATGAACATCGACCGGGCCAACCGCCGGGTCGAGATCGGTTCCACATGGATCATTCCGGCGCGGCAGCGGACTGCGGTGAACACCGAAGCCAAATATCTCATGTTGCGGCACGCCTTCGAAGTGTGGAACTGCTTTCGCGTCGAACTGAAGACCGACGCCCTGAACCAGAGATCGCGCAACGCCATCCTACGCATCGGCGCGAAGGAAGAAGGCACACTTCGCCGGCACGTCCTCACCTGGACCGGCCGCGTCCGCGACTCGGTCTACTTCAGCATTCTCGATTCGGAGTGGCCGTCTGTAAAGACCACTCTGGAACAGAGGCTCATCGCCTGATCACTCTACTTTAGCGATGCCATATCGATGACGAAACGATATTTCACATCACTCTTCGCCAGCCGCTCGTAGGCCTGATTGATCTGCTGAATCGGGATCAGCTCGATATCCGAAACGATGCCGTGCTCGGCGCAGAAATCCAGCATCTCCTGCGTTTCTCGAATGCCTCCGATGATCGAACCCGCCAGCGAACGCCGCCGGAACAGCAAGCTCCCAACCCCTAGCGGTAACGGCGTGGGAGACGCCCCTACCAGAGTCAACGTTCCGTCGAGCTTCACCAGATCCAAATAAGCGTTCAAATTGTGTTCAGCGGAAACGGTGTCCAGAATAAAGTCGAAGCTGCCCAGGTGCTTCGCCATCTCGGCTTCGTTTTTCGAGATCACAACTTCGTCCGCGCCCAGCCGCAGTCCATCTGCTACCTTGTTCGCCGAAGTGGTAAACAGCACGACGTGCGCCCCGAAAGCGTGGGCAAATTTCACGGCCATGTGTCCCAACCCGCCCAGGCCCACCACTCCTACCTTCTGCCCTTTGCGCACGTTCCAATGCCGCAGCGGAGAATAGGTAGTAATGCCGGCGCACAGCAGAGGCGCGGTGGCCGCCGGGTCCAACTTCTCCGGCACGCGCAGCACGAAGGCTTCGTCGACCACAACGCTGTCCGAATATCCGCCGTAGGTCACTCCGCCAAGGTGCTTATCCTCGGCGTTGTAAGTGAAGGTTGGCATGCTGTCGCAGAATTGCTCGTTACCGGCGCGGCAGTTCGGACACACGCGGTCGGAATCGACCATGCAGCCCACTGCCGCCAGATCTCCCTCTTTGAATTTCTTGACGGCGCTTCCGGCCTTGGACACCCGGCCGACAATCTCATGACCCGGTACGCAGGGATAAACGGTGGGCATCATGTTTTCCCATTCGTTGCGCACCTGGTGGAGATCAGAGTGGCAAACTCCGCAGAACAAAATATCAATCTGTACATCGGTGGGCCCTGGCTCGCGACGCCGAATCGCGGCCGGCGCCAGCCCCGAAGCCGCATTCTGCGCTGCATACGCTTTGGCCGGATACGCTTTTCCCTTTGCCCTCGAAGTTCTCTCATCAGCAACAACCGTGGAAGTCATGTTGGATAATTCTCCTCACGCATAGGATGGCCTGTCCCACCGCCTGGTTCCAGAATAAGTTTCCGGGGATGCTTGAATGCCGCGAGGCGTCAGAGAATGTTGGAATCCAGTCCGGCGATGAGCCGGGTGCCGGGAACCGTTCGTTTCGCCTGTACCGCGGCGCCCCACTGAACCTTTAGATTGTCTTCCTGCATCAAATCATTGACTTCACTGGGTTTCGCACCTAGTCTGGAGCTAGCTCTTTGAGTATGGCCAATCCCACCAGTGGGGGCGTCACGGCTTCGACGGAGATGCTTGCGGCCAAGAGGCATGCCGGGGTGCACACACCCGTAATCGCGTGCAAAATGATAATTGCCAATCAACAAATGGCATACGCA
>DATHOK010000266.1:0-5919 GCA_035484995.1 Verrucomicrobiia bacterium
CGCGTGCCGCCGGTGTGATCGTCGGGTAGATAGAGCAGCACGAATGCCGGCAATTGGAACTCGGGGCTTTCGTTCTCCTGACGAGCGCGCGAATAGGCTTCGAACTCGTTGAGGAATTCATCGGCGCGAAGCTGGTCGGGATAGTCCGTGTTGAAATCCGGAAACAACGGATCGAAGTGATCGCGTAGCACCGCCTTCGTAGGCTTAACACCATCGAACAGGGGCACCGTCCACGGAAACGGACTCGGACCGGCGTGCGGGTCGCCGACATTGGGCGGCAGTGGATCTCCCTGTTGAAGTTCGGTGCGCGGGCATGCGGCTTCTTGCGCCGAAGGAGTTCCCTGCTTGGGGCTTGCCGCCTTGCGGGGTTTATTGCACCACTTAGCGTTCACGAATTCGCCATAGTCGCGATAGGTCAAGCCATGGCGGGCAACGTTGTCCCAGAGGTAGCCGGTACCGGGATCGTCGATATCCGGCTGGTTGTGCTCAAGCGGGTACTCATCGGCGACCGTGCCCTGGAAGTCATACGTGCGTTCCTTGCCCCGATAGGCGATCTGCCAGGTCTTTTCGTTGTAGTCGCTGGTGATGGCGGCGGTTGACCAGAGATGTCCGTCGCCGGAAACTTCTCCGCTGTCGTAAAAATTGTCGAGCACACCGAATTGCAGTGCCAGCTTGTGCTCGTTCGGCGTGATGTCGGCGCCGTACATGGTGAGCGAAGGGTCGCCGGCGCCGACCGGTTTGTCGCCGACCTTTAGATCGCCGAGAATCTGATCGTAGGTGCGGTTTTCTTTGATGACATAGATGACGTGCTTGATCGGATTCTTGCCGCCGGTGAACTGGATTGTTCCAGGGTCGCTGTGCAGCAGGTTGTCGTGCTCAACGACGTCGGTGAGTTCGTCAAGCTTGCCAAGGATGGAGGGTAGGTTGAGCCGCACGACGGAGCCTCGCAGCAGCGTGGGAATGTAGGGATGCTCGCGGTGTCGGACTTCCCATGAAGTTTTGCCCGGGCCTTTGTTGGGACCTGCGCCCTGGCCCTTGGCGGTGGCGATGAGGAGATCGTCGCCTTGAACGGCGAGCGCGCTGGGGTACCAGTCGGTGGGGATGAAGCCGATTGGCCCATAGAACGCACCGTCGTTAGACAGATCGAGAACCTCGACGGCGTTGAGCGATGCATCGGCAACAAAAAGAAGGTCTCTGTCGGAGGATTGGGCCAACGCTACAGGACAGCTTCCCGCGAAGTGTTGGCTCCTGACCTCGGTTTGGAGAAAATTAAAGGGGAAGCCATTCTCGGTTTCGATCACCGCGACCTCATCCATATTCGACAACGCCACGTAGAGCAGCTTCTCATCCGTACTGAGCAGCATGGCGGAGGGATGCGAGCCTGGGGCGATGGGATCGTCAGGTTTTTTTAACTTGATCCAGCGGACGACCTTGCCGCCGGTCAGGTCAAGTTCAGCGACTTGCGACGCATTCCACAAGCTGCACCAGGCCCGGCGGCCATCATGCGTCGCAACGCATGAATAGGGGAACGACGACGGCACCAGATCATTCGTGCTCAAGTCGAAGTGCTCGAGCACCTTTCCGGTCGCAACATCGAGCAGCACCGCGTTGTCGGATAGATTGTCGGCCACGAGAAGGCGGTCTTTGCTCTTACTGCCCGAGGAAACCAGCGCCAAGCCTGCCGGATAAGGAATCGCAGTGCCCGGTGCCGTCTTCCGCAAACCGATGGCAACTTTTTTCCCCGCAGCGAGTGACTGCGGTGCGATGGCGATGAATCTTTCAGGCGCGACCTTACCTTCGGCGAAGCTGTAAACCGCGATCCCATTGCCGGTGTCTCCCGGCTTCTCACCGGTCGGGTCTGTGATTGAGCCAACCGACGCATAAAGATGTTTTCCATCAGAGCTGAAGACTAGTCCCAGAAAATAACTCTGGTGCACGTCTTCTCCGAAACGCTTGTCGGGAAATTCGGAGATCTGATTCGTCTTCAGATCGAGAACTGCGATCGATTGCATCGCCATGGTTTCCTGAGTGCCATAGCCATTGTTCAAGAGCGCCGCGTAGCGTCCGTCCGGGTTGAGCGTGATGGTGGCGGGAAAGCTGTTGGTGCCGCCGATGCGGCCGGGGGTGGGAATCGTCAGACGCTTGCTGGTGGGCAGCGGGATCGACCCATCCTCAGGCTTGGGTACCTGCGCGAGTACAACTACAACCTGCGAGGTGAACAACGCAGCTAGAAGAACGTTGCGGGAGAATCGAATCACGGGGCCTCCGCGGAAATTAATTTCTTCGACAAGCTGGAGAATGATGAGCGTAATTCAGGCGGGACCCTGCGGTCAAAGGAATCGCTAGAAAGAGAGGCCGAGCTGAAATGGAAACTCCCTGCGGCGCCGAAGCAACGAGACAGGGCAATGGGATCCCCTTCGGCTCCGCTCAGGATGACAGCGCTTTCTTACACTCCCGAGGCTCGGGTCGGCGCTTCGTGAGTAGGTGAGTGCTCGGAGTGCTCATCCGTATTCGCATTGTGACGCACGTCGGCGCCCTGCACCCAGAAGATGACATCCTCGGCGATGTTGGTGGCGTGGTCAGCGACGCGCTCCAGATTGCGGGCCACCAGCAGCGCATCGAGGGCCTGGCGCACCACTTCCGGACGATGGTTCATTGTCTTCACCAGCTGGATGAAAGCATCGTCTTTCATGCGGTCGACCACGCTGTCCATTTCTAGCACGGCCTGGGCGAGTTCTGCCTTGCCTTCGATGAACGACTCCAGTGCCCGGCGCACCATGGCGCTCACAGCCGCGCCCATACGCGCGATATCAACGGGTAAGTCTGCCGCGGGAAGCTCGACCATATCCATCACACGCTCGGCAATGTTAACGGCCTGGTCGCCAACGCGCTCGAGGTCAGAATTGATCTTGGTGACGGCCAGAATAAAGCGCAGATCGACCGCCATCGGTTGCTGCATTGCCAGCAGGTCGAAGGCGGCCTCGTCAATCTCTCGCTCCGCCGTGTTGATAAGGGTCTCGCTTTCGAGAACCATTTGGCAGCGGGCGAGATCGCGATCGACATAGGCCTGACGGGCGCGATCCACCGCCTGTTCCGCCAGTCCGCCCATGCGGAGCAGCCTCTGGCGCAGATCGTCGAGCCCTTGCTGAAAACGCGTGCGCATTATACGAACCTTTCCTCTTAAAAAACCTTATCCAAATCTGCCCGTGATGTAGTCTTCCGTCTTCTTGTCTGACGGCTTGGTAAAAATCTTCTCCGTCTTATCGAACTCAATCATGCGGCCCAGCAGGAAGAACCCGGTAAACTCGGCGACGCGCGCAGCCTGCTGCATGTTGTGTGTCACGATCACTATCGTATACCGCTCTTTCAGCTGAAAGATCAACTCCTCGATCTTTCCCGTGGAGATGGGATCGAGCGCCGAACAGGGCTCATCCATCAGCAGCACTTCGGGCTCCACTGCCAGAGCGCGGGCGATACAGAGCCGCTGCTGCTGGCCACCGGATAGGCTGGCGCCCGACTTCTTGTGAACCTGATCCTTCACTTCGTCCCAAAGCGCGGCAGAATCGAGCGATCGATGCACGATGTCGTCGAGCTTGCCGCGATCGTGAAAACCGTTCAGCTTCAGCCCCGAAGCGACGTTGTCGTAGATCGACATGGTCGGGAAGGGATTGGCTTTTTGAAACACCATGCCGACCCGGCGGCGAAGCTGGGTCGCTGAAGTGCCGTTATAGGCGTTGATTTCTCCGATATGCACACTGCCCGTCACCCGCGCCTCAGGAATGGTTTCGTGCATGCGGTTCAGGCAGCGAATGAACGTCGACTTGCCGCAGCCCGAGGGCCCGATCAGCGCCGTGGCATGGTTCGCCGCCACGGTCAGCTTAACGTCGTACAGCGCCTGGGTCTTGCCGTACCAGGCATTCAGGTTTTCGACCTGGATTCCAACACCCATAAACTATGCCGCTCCGAAAGTACCACGCCGCACCGCGAAACGCACAGCCGCGACTGCAGTAACGATGAGGATGATAAGCACGAGGGCTCCGGCCCACGCCTGGCGGTGCCATTCGTCGTAAGGAGAAATGGCGTAGCTGAATATTTGCAGGGGCAAGGCGGCGGTCGGCTGGTTAGCTTTCAGATTCCAGAACTGATTGCCGAAGGCTGTAAAGAGCAGCGGAGCAGTCTCGCCTGCCACCCGCGCAAAGGCCAGCATAATTCCCGTAATCACGCCGGAGGTTGCGGTACGCAGCGTGATCGAGAGCGTGGTCCGCCAGCGTGGAATCCCCAGCCCGTACGCGGCTTCGCGCAAGGCCTGCGGCACCAGCAGCAGCATCTCTTCCGTGGTGCGAGTAATCGTAGGAATCATCATGATGGCCAGAGCGACTCCGCCCGCCAACGCGGAGAAGTGCTTCTGGGAGAGAACGACGATTGCGTAAGCCACGATGCCGATAACGATCGAGGGCACCCCGTTCAGAACGTCGGCGGTAAAGCGAATGACATCGCCGAAACGGTTGCGGCCGTATTCCGCGAGGTAGATGCCCGCACCCACGCCCACCGGCACTCCCAGAATGCTCGCAAGCGCGAGGATGAAGGCGGAACCCACGATGGCGTTGGCCATTCCGCCGCCCGCTTCGCCCACCGGCTTCGGAGTCTGGGTGAGGAAGGCCCAGTTGATCGATCCGATGCCGCGGTAAACAAGGTAGGCGAAGATCGCAAACAACGGCACGAGTACCAGGATGACTGTAAGCACGGCCACGCCGGTCATGACATGGTCGGTGATGCGACGTCGCAAGGCGATGGGCGCGACCGAATGCAGCGCGGAAGCATGCGTCGTCTCAGGCATTGGCCCTCGACGGCTGGCCTCGGGTGACGGTCCAAACCAGCAATCGTGCCAGCGCGTTGACCACGATCGTAACCAGGAACAGCGCCAGGCCAATCTCGATCAGCGCTGAGAGATAAACATCGCCGGTGGCCTCGCTGAATTCATTGGCTAGCACGCTCGCCATGGTGTAGCCCGGCGCGAACAGCGATTTCGCAATCTCAGGCCGGTTGCCGATCACCATGGTCACGGCCATGGTTTCTCCCAGAGCGCGACCCAGGCCCAGGATGATGCCGCCCATGATGCCGGCGCGCGCATTGCGCAGCACCCCGACACGAATCATTTCCCAGCGAGTGGCGCCGAGGGCGAGCGCCGCCTCCCGTTGGTGTTGCGGCACCACCATCAGCACTTCCCGCGTGATCGAAGAAATGATGGGGATGATCATGATGGCCAGGATGATCCCTGCCGCCAGCATGCTGATGCCATAAGGCGGACCTTCGAAGAAGCCCGTCCAGCCGAGGGTGCGGGCCAGAAAGGGTTCTACGTAGTTGCTGAGGATGGGAACCAGGACAAAGATCGCCCAAAGCCCGTAGACCACGCTCGGAATGGCCGCCAGCAGCTCCACGAAGAACGAGAGCGGGCCTCGCAGCGCCTTGGGACACATCTCGGTGGTGAACACCGCGACCCCAATCGACAGCGGTACGGCGATGAGCAACGCGAGGAGCGAAGAAACCAGGGTTCCGTAAATGAACGGCATGGCGCCGAATTGTTCGTTCACCGGATCCCACTCATGTCCGGCGAAGAACTTGAAGCCGAAGGCGTGCCAGGAAGGTCCGGAACGCAACGTCAACTCATAGACAATCAGCGCCAGCGTCGCCAGCACAGCCACGCCGCACAGCAGCATGGCGGCTTTGAACACCTGATCACCGGCTTCGCCGCGGTTCCCCCGAAGAGAAGGCTCGGCTCGCCGTCCCGCTGGAGGGAGGTCACTAACCTTCGTCGCTTCAACAGGTTGCGGAACCGGCATATCGGGCCGAGGTAATGCAGAAAAGGCCATGCTTGCCTCACGGTAGCAGAATCCTGTTAACAGGATGTTAAAATAACAG
>DATHOK010000267.1:0-10610 GCA_035484995.1 Verrucomicrobiia bacterium
GCGCGCTGCGCTGGACTCTGGCAACAGTTTTGATTTTGATTATTCCGTCGTGGTTTGAATTTGCATTTGCACTGGTGCGCAGTATTGCCGAGCGCAAAATGTCGGTGGCGCGTGAAGCGGTGGCCACGTTCTACGCGGCCAACTTCTCGGTATTGCTGAACCTCGTATTCCTCGCTCATCAGACCCTGCTTTCCCTCGATGCTGTGGCACGGGCGCTAGTGCGCCGAAAGGTGACCCGGGAGCGGCTGTTGGAATGGGAGACGGCTGAGCAGGCCGAACTTGGTGTTCGCCAGACTGTGCTCGATCGCTACCTCGACTGGATGCCCTTCTTCGCCGTCGGTCTGGGACTTCTGGTCTGGCTGGTGCGGCCGCACTCTCTGGCCGCTGCCATTCCTATTCTTGTTCTCTGGGCTGGCAGCAAGCCGGTTGCCCTCTGGCTGAATGAGTCCCCGGTCGTGCCTAAGGACACTCTTTCGCGGCAGGACACGTTGTTCCTGCGCCGGGCAGCTCTTTACACCTGGAGGTATTTCGCTGAGTTCTGCACCGAGGAACACAACTGGCTGATCCCGGACAACATTCAAGAGGAGCCGCTCGCGGTCGCAGCGCGGATTTCTCCCACCAATCTCGGTCTCTTGCTCAACGCGCGGCAGGTTGCGGTTGAACTGGGATATCTGACAGTTCCTGAAATGACGGTCTTGACGCAGCGAACTCTGACCACGACATCTCGTCTCGTGAAGCACAGTGGCCATTTGCTGAACTGGTACGACACGCGCACGCTCGCGCCGCTGACACCATTAATTGTTTCCTCTGTCGACAGCGGCAATCTGCTGGCCTCTCTTTGGACGCTGCAACAAGGTTGCCTGGATCGCATTCGTCAGCCACTCTTTCATCGGCGTCTGGCGGAGGGTCTGTTAGACCATTTCCGGGTGCTGGCCGAGGCAGGGGTATTCCCGCCGAAGCAACTGGCCCAATATGAGGCCAAGTTTCGCGAAAAAAGCTGGTTGCTTTCCATCCTGGAGCTGCGAGAAGAGGACTTGGATGGTTATTTTGTTTCCGGCCGGCCAACTCCTACTGAAGACACTCGCTGGTTTTGCCAGCATGCACAGCTGCTGCTGCAGAACATCCGGCAGATGATCGCAGCTTACGAACCCTGGTGGCTACCCGAATTCGCGCCACTGCGAGAAGGATTGGGACTGAACGAGAAATTCATGGGCCGCGTTCCCTTGCGGAAACTGCCGGACTTGATTCGGGAGCTGGAAGCTGGGATCGATCGCTTGTTGTCTTCCATCCCGGAGGTGGACCGGCCTCTTTACGAGCGTTTTAGGAACCGGCTCATCGAGGCCCGGTCGAACGCTGTTTCTCTCATCGAGAGCTTGCTCCACCTCAGCGCTCTGGCCGGGGCACTGGCCGATGCCATGGATTTCAGCTTCCTACTCGATCCCCACCGCAAGTTGATGTCCGTCGGTTTTGATGCAGAGTCGCAGCAGTTGCTGAATTCTTGCTACGACCTGCTGGCCACAGAATCCCGCACTGCAGTGTTTATCGCAATTGCAAAGGATGATATTCCTCAGGATTGCTGGTTCCTGCTCGGCCGTGGCCATACTCTTGATCATGGTCGACCGGTGCTGCTCTCCTGGACTGGAACGATGTTCGAGTATCTGATGCCCTCCCTCTGGATGCGTTCCTATCCCAACACTCTGCTCGACAGATCGCAGGTGGCGGCAGTGCGTTCACAGCAGGCTTATGCGGCAGGCAAAGGAGTTCCGTGGGGCATCTCGGAATCGGCCTATGCCAAACTCGACGGGCACGGCAACTACCAATACCAGGCTTTCGGCTTGCCCCAGCTTTCGCTGATGAGGCGAGAGTCAAACCCGCTGGTGATTTCACCGTATTCGACTTTTCTGGCCTTGAGTGTTGATCGGCGGCGGTCGTTGCGCAATCTGCGCCGCATGGACGCGCTGGGTTGGTTCGGCTGCCGCGGATTTTACGAATCAGCCGACTATACCGCCGTGGGCGGCCGGTTCCGCTCGCCGCGCTACGAGATCGTGCGTTGTTGGATGGCGCACCATCAGGGAATGAGCTTGCTCTCCATGGCCAACCTATTGTGCGGCAACGTCGTGCAGCGATGGTTCCATGCCGATCGCCGTGTGCAGGCCACGGAGCTCTTGCTGCAGGAAAAACCCGTCGTGCACGTTCCCTCGGCTGAATTGCCGTCCCGAAAAGCGGTAGCATAGCAGGACCTTCTCCATTAAAGAATTACATTTGGATGGTCACTGGCGGTTGTTGGAGCGGCAGTGACCAAGATCACAAGCTGCTCGCTAGAGTTTGCGTGGTGGAACGTTCTGATTGAGCCGGAAGAAGTTATTGGGATCGTAGTGCGACTTGACAGTTACGATGCGGTCCCATCGATCGTGATAAGCCTCAGGCACGCGATCCTGTTCATCGCCGCTCATGAAGTTTGTGTAAACACCGGGTTTCATTGCGGGCCGAAGCTTGTTGAAGATGCCGCGAATCCAGGCAATGTTGGCGCCGTCAGCGGAAGGGTCTGACCAATTCGCCAGTAAATTGAGGATGAAAGGGGAACTGCGATCCCCGAACGCGGTTTCGTCAGCGCCGATCTGTGCTGCGGAGCCTCCAAGATAGGCCAGTTCAATCTGGGTTTGCGGTGACGGAATCGTGGCCGCTGCCTCAAGCAGGCGATCAATACTGACGTCGGCGAGATCACTGAAATAACCCGACTTCGTGTAGTAGCGCCGGCCATGCGGGAAAGCGGAATCCGCCATGGTTTGCAGGTTCATAAGCGACACGATCTTGTTGCTAACAGAATCCGGGCTGCAGAGGGAAAGTGCGCGCTGCAGGTAAGGACGCCCGGCTTCGGGATCGCCTGTCCAAATCAAGGAACTGCTCGCCACCGGCCGTCCACGGAGTGCAATGGGTACCTTATTTTCATGGCTCGCAAGGCGTAGGTCGATATTCCACTTCAAGTCGATTGGCGCTTCGGCCATAAAGTCTCTCCAGCATTCAAGAAGGCCGCGAATCTCCGGCTCTGGAGTTAAGCCTTCAGCAAGCACCACAGATGTAAGCGGATGGAGCTTCAGTTCGAATTCTGTAACCACTCCAAAGTTACCGCCGCCTCCG
Source organism: Verrucomicrobiia bacterium (assembly GCA_035484995.1). Classification (GTDB taxonomy): domain Bacteria; phylum Acidobacteriota; class Terriglobia; order Terriglobales; family Acidobacteriaceae; genus Sulfotelmatobacter. Next base: position 3,139 of record DATHOK010000267.1, read on the forward strand.
CGTAAGGCCCAGAATAGATCTGGGTTCTCCTTTAAGTTGGCGCGCACGACGGAACTGTCGGCAATCACGAGAGTGAATCCCTCGACGTTGTCGCACGACAATCCAAATCGCCGCGTGAGCCATCCGGTTCCTCCACCCAGGATCAATCCGGAAGCTCCGGTGTGAGATACCACTCCAGAGGGAAAGACGAGTCCTACTTTTTGCGTTGCGCTGTCAATCGATCCCAATAGACAACCCCCGGCGATCCTGGCCCGGCGGGCTTCGGGATCAACCGTGACCTGGCGCATTCTCGAGAGATCGATCACCAGACCGCCATCGCACGTGCTGAAACCCGCGAGGCTATGCCCTCCACAGCGGATGGCAGTAAGAATCCCGTTCTCAGAGGCGGCTCGGACCGCATCTTGCACATCACTCACGTCGGCACAGCGCGCGATAAGGCCCGGTTTGCGAGCTGCCATTCCGTTCCAGATCACACGCGCATCTTCGTAGCCGTCATCGCCGGGACGCAGCAAATCGCCTTTGAATCGCCGGTGAAGTGACGAGTGGACCTCTTGGCAGGCTTCGACCATCACGCGCTTTCCTTACAGAATGTTCTTGCCGGCCGGACAGTGGCGCTTTCTTAAGTGGTCTTGCGCCGTCGGCTGCGCAGGTACAAGATTGAGATAAGGCCTAAGAAAACAGAAAATGCTGGAACCGACCATTGCAATCCCTCCACGAAGAAAGTTGTGACTGAGATGGCAAGAAGTGACAGAATACCGATTACGGTGAACACCGGATGAGCCCACAGGCGCATGGGCAAACTCAACAGCCGCTCGCGCGTAATAGCTCTGCGAAAACGGAGGTGCGTGTTGAGAATTACCAGCCACACAAAAAGCATTCCAGCTACTGCCGTCCCATAGAGCATGAGAAAAGCATTTCTGGGAGCGAAGATGGCCAGCAGAATAGCCGCGACAATGCCTGCGGTTGAAGCCAGCAACGCGCGATGAGGCACCCCGTTGCGGCTCACTTTACCCATCCATTCGGGAGCGTAACCTCCTTGTCCCAGAGAGAAAAGCATTCGAGTGGAGAGATAAAGGTTAGTATTCACACTCGACAGAGCCGCAGTCAGCACAACGAAGTTCATGATCGCAGCCGCGAAAGGTATGTGCGCTGCGGCGAATGCGGTTACAAAAGGGCTGCCGGAGAGTGTGGAAGCAGCACTCGCCTGGTTCCATGGAACCATCGTCACCATAATCGCAATCGCCAGCACGTAAAACAAAATGAGCCGCCATACAATGCTCCTCATCGCGCGTGGAATGGTAATTTCTGGATGTTCGGCTTCTCCCGCTGTGACCGCGATAATTTCGACTCCCATGTAACTCGTGACGGTGACGGTGAGCGAAAGCCAGACCCCTTTCCATCCCGCCGGCAGGAATCCTCCGTGCTTGGTTAAATTGGCCAAGCCTATGGCGCCGCGGGAGCCAACACCAAGAATCAAAGATATTCCCACAATAATGAAGGCGACGATGGCCGCGACTTTGATGATTGCGAACCAATATTCAAACTCACCCAGGCGGTTAACCCTCATGGAATTCAGCGCCACTAGCGCGGCTGAAACCAATACCACCCAAATCCATTGCGGAACATTCGGAAACCAAAAGGAAATATAGATGCCCGCCGCTGTGACTTCAGCACCGATGGCGATGATCTGTGCGACCCCGTAGGTAGCTCGCACCGAAAAACCTGCCCAGGGATTGAGATACTTCTCCGCGTAAACTCCGAAGGCACCCGCGACAGGATGGACGACTGCCATCTCTGCCAGAGCGTAGGACATGATCAGAGCGATGCCGGCCCCCAGAAGATAGGAAAGAATCACGGCCGGCCCGGCGAGGCGAATGGTGACGCTGCTCCCCAGAAACAAACCGACACCGATGGCGCCGCCGATGGCCATCATGGTGAGCTGCCTTTGGCTTAACCGGCGCTGGAGACCTTCCACCTCCGGTATTGGAAGCGCATCACCGGCAAGGGTACTCCCGGCGGCTGGAGGGCGCTGATCAGTCATATCTGCCGACACTGGCAGGATCGTGAACCATAAACTGTATCTGCGAGCCGGTCAGCATGACTTCGTCATCTCAGCCAGAAGTCTGCCGAATCTGTGCACTTCTTCGACGGAATTGTAGTGGACCAACGACGCTCGGACCGCCCCCGTCTCTATTGGAAGCCCGAGCCGTTTCATCAGCCGCGGGGTATACATGTGGCCGTCGCGCACGCCGATGTTCTGTTCTGCAAGCTCTTCGGTGAGCCTTGCAGGGAGCATGTTCGGCAAATTGAAGCAAAGCGTTGGTACGCGTTGGCTCATGCGGTCTTTCTCCGTCACCCCGTAGATCACGGCGCCACAATCGTTAAGCACCTGGAGCATTTCGAGCGAGAGCGATTCTTCGTAGGCCCGGATTGCCTCGAATGCACGCCGCAGTGCGGATCGCCTCGATTCTGATTTCACCGTCCCATCACTCCCGGCGATGCTTCGGCCCAACGCTTCCAGGTAACGCACGGCAGCATCCATCCCGGCCACATTTTCGTAAACAAAGGTGCCCGCCTCGATTTTGCCGGGTGGTTCGTCAGGAATGAAATCCTCACGGAAGGTTGGGAGTCGTTCCAACAGCTCTCGCCGCCCCCAAAGGAAGCCCATATGGGGACCAAAGATCTTGTAGCCCGAACAAACCAGGTAATCGCAATCGAAGGCTTGTACATCGATCAACCCATGAGGGCCGTAATGCACGGCATCGAGGAAGATTTCCGCTCCGGAAGCGTGTGCCACTTTTGCTGCCGCCGCGACATCCACAATCGAGCCGAGGGCATTCGAAGTCAGTGTGCATGCCACGAGCCGTGTCGTCGAAGACACCAGCGGGATGAGGTCCTCCACGTACAGATTCCCATCGTCCCTCATCTTCCACCACGAGAACTTCGCCCCGCTCCGTTCCAAGGCCAGCCAGGTGGCGATGTTAGCCTCGTGGTCTATATCGGTTACGACAATCTCGTTTCGCTTGCCGAGCGTTTGTCCGATTGCCAGACTCACCAAACGTATAAAGGATGTGGCGTTCATGCCAAACGCGATTTCGCTTGCGTCACGAGCGTTCACAAGATCAGCGACGCTGTGCCGGGCGCGCAAAACCATCTCGTCCACTTCGCGGCTTTTCGCGTAGCGGCCTCCTCGCTGCACGTTGCACTCGAGGAGATGATGATTCACCGCGTCCAGTACGATCTGTGGGACCTGCGCTCCCGCTGCATTATCAAAGAAGATGAAGCCCGGAGGCCGGGTCAGCGCGGGGAAAGCAGCACGAACGGTTTGAACGGGAAACGCAGCGCTCGATGCGGAGGGAATTTCAGGGTTGAGTACAGTTTGGGATCCGGCCTTCAAATCTTGCTCCTGGCTACTTCTAAGAAGTTAAATCTGAAAAGTTATGTCTAAAAAGTCTGTGTCGTCTTGCAAAACGACCAGCGCCAAACCTATACTCCGCTGCGACAGCTCGTCAACCTGAAAGCGAACCAATGCCGGTATCCGCGACCAACTCAAAGCTGATCTATGACGCTTTGAAGGAGTGCGACATCCGCCTGGTGTCGGCTTTGCCGGAAACCTGGCTGGTACATCTCATTCGATCGGCCGACCAGGATCCAGACATGATTTTAGTGCGGCTGGCGAAGGAGGAAGAAGGGGTTGGCATCTCGGCCGGGGCGCACTTTGCCGGGGTCAAGTCGGCCATGCTGATGCAGAACCACGGCTTCCTGGCGTCCATCAATGGTATCGTCTCTTTCGCACATCTATACAAGATTCCTCTGTTGATGCTGATCAGCTACCGCGGTTCTTTGGGGGAGCGCGACCCATGGCAAACGCAAGGCGGGAACGTTACGGAGCCGCTTTTGCGAGCTTTGCGTATCCCTTACTTTTCTCTCGACGCGGTTGACACTGTCAGGAAACGTGTTCGGCAAGCGCAAACTCTCGCCGAAAGCAGTTTGCAGCCGGTCGCTCTTCTCCTTACGCGCGACCTGATGTGGGAGGAGTGATGCTCCGCCTCGACTGTCTTCGATCGGTTTATTCGGAACTGGAAAACTGTCTGGTCGTCACCATCATGGGAGCAGTCGCTGCCGAACTGCAATCTCTGGGTCACCGTCCTAATTTCTTTTACTTGCAACACGCGATGGGACTGGCTTCTTCGACCGGGCTGGGCCTCGCTCTCTGCCTGCCGGAACAAACGGTAATCGTGTTCGATGGTGACGGTTCGCTTCTGATGAACCTGGGCAGTCTCAGCACGATGGCGCGCTATCGTCCCAGGAACCTGATTCACATTGTTTTCGACAACGAAAGTCTGCTCTCGGTGGGAGGTTTTCCGACAGCGACCGGCACGGGTACGGACCTGGAGGGCATCTCGCGTGCTTCCGGGATTCCCCGAGTGAGCACGGTTCGTAGTGTGGAGAGTTTTAAGGCAGCCGTGAGCGATGCCATGCAGGGAAGGGAACTCACAACCATTGTCGCCAAGGTCGAAGCCAGAGGTCCTGCTGCCTACGTTACCGATCTGACGCTGTTGGAGAACCGGTTTCAATTCCGGCGGCATATTCAGTCGCTGAAGGCGCGGTGAGATGCGCGAAATTCCGACCCCAGCGGGCCGAATCAGCATGCTGAACAGACAATTTGTGAGGAGCACCGATGTCTCTAGTATTGTCCAAACTACTTGAAGAACTAACCGCTGGCCGGCTGCGGGTGGTGGATCTGACCCAGCCCCTGACTCCACAGACTCCTTTGCTGCCGTTGCCGCCGCAATTCAATAACACGCCTGCATTCAAAATCTGGGAGCTGTCGCACTACGATGAACGCGGTCCGGCCTGGTACTGGAATGGGTTTGAGACCGGCGAGCACACGGGCACCCATTTCGATGCCCCGGTCCACTGGGTTTCGGGGAAAGACCTTCCCGACAACACCGTGGATCGCATCCCGCCGAGAAAGTTTGTGGGACCCGCCTGCGTGATCGACATCAGCGCAGAGGTAGCGAGAAATCCAAACTATCTATTGACGCCGGAGCGCATCGGCCAGTGGGAGGAAAAGCACGGCGTGATTCCCGCGGGCGCATGGGTCCTGTTGCGTACGGACTGGTCGAAGCGGACCGACCCCAAGGACTACATCAATCTAAAGGAGAATGGGCCGCACACTCCGGGACTGGCCAAGGAAAGTTCAGCGCTCCTAGCCAACGATCGGGATGTGCTGGGGGTCGGGGTAGAAACGGTCGGGACCGATGCCGGTCAGGCCGCCACTTTTGACCCACCCTTCCCGAACCACTATCTGATGCACGGCAGCGGCAAGTTTGGGTTGGCCAGCCTGTCGAACCTTGATCAGCTTCCGCCCACCGGCGCCATCGTGATCGCCGCGCCACTGAAAATTGTCGGCGGCTCCGGCAGTCCTTTGCGCGTCATTGCTATCACGCCGTGAAGCAAGGCGCAGGCGCGGAGGCGCTCTGTCATGGATCTGATAGTCTAACCTCGATAATTTGTCGGAGTGTAATTCCGTGTTGAACTGGAAGGCTTCCCTCAAAGCGACCGCAGTGGGCGCAGTAGCAGGTACCGCGATCGGGCTAATCGCGTTCTACTTGCTCACCTCGCGTCAATACCCGAGGATGGGTGCGACCCTGTTTCTATTGGTCCCAGTCGCCGCAGGCTTTTCCATCGTCCTGGTTGCGCGTAAGCCAAACAGTGCAGCGGCTGCCGCATTATTATCAGTATTGTGTTCTCTTGTTCTGCTGGTCGCGTTGGGAACAGAGGGAGTTCTGTGCGCGGTTCTGGCATTTCCGATCATCCTTGCAGGGCTGGGTATTGGCGCTGCCTTTGGAATATTGGTGCGTGCGTTGTTCGTCGATCGCTCTAAAAACCAGACCACCATGGTGGGAATTCTGCTTCTCGTGGGCCCAAGCCTGATTTTTGCTGGTGACCGAATTGAGAGTCCGATTTTTCGGGATGCACGGACGGAGGTAATTCAATCCACGGTGAGGGTCGGCGAGATGCCGCAACAGACGTGGAATCGTATTCTCTCGATCGATAGCATACAAGCCAGCAAGCCCCTGCTCATGTACCTTGGTTTGCCTGTTCCCCAACGCTGCGTAATGCAGGGCCACGGCATCGGCGCGAAGCGCACCTGTTATTTCAACGTCGGCTATATCGAAGAGACGGTCACCACATGGGATCCCCCGTACTACCTGGGTCTTTCGATTGACCGAACCCACATGCCCGGTCGCCACTGGCTTGGATTCGAGAATGCCGAATATAGGCTTCAAGCAAGCGGGCCTGTGACCGTCTTAACCCGCACCACGACTATCTCCTCGCACTTGCATCCGGACTGGTACTGGCGTCCTTTTGAAAGGCTCGGAGTTGAATCCGAGCACGACTATATTCTCCGGGATATTGTGCTCCAAGCGGCGCACTAGCTCCGCGTCGTTGGCGACGGAATCCGAAATTTCGCACTGCTCATCTGTTGCGTCCGCGATCTACACCAACCAACCCGAAGACCGCGCCCGACCAGCCTTCATTCGTGCGGACCAACCGTTGGCCATTCGACGACACGGATATTCCCGTCTGGCGCACGCTCGATCGTCGGAGCATACAGTCCCAGGAACTGACGGCGCCACCACATACCTTGCGCCCTTTTTTCAGACAGTGTGGTGAACCAGTATTGCCAAATCACAGCCCGCAGTTGGCGTGGCGGCTCATGCGGAAAGGGATTCTTCGCAAAAAGAGCAAGAACATCGTTGTCGTTGGAAAGCAGCCGTACCTCGGTTTGGGGCACAATCGGATAGTCGCGCCATGAGCCTAACGAAGCGAACCACAGGTTCCAGTCGAATCGCGGCTGGTACGGCGCATAAATCCCAGGCGGCGCACTCACGTCTTGAGGCTTGTAACGGAACTGATACGCTACCCAGGTTTTTCCATCATCGGAACCCTGGAACTCGATTTCGTACCGGCCCCTGGTCATGATGCCAAAGAGGCCGTATCGATTGGCGATGCGAAAAGGCTCTAGCGCCTCCACCGGCGCGGTTGGCAGTGGCAACGCAGAGAACATCCAGATCAACTCTGCGGTCGTGGCATAGAAAATCCAGCTCAGTATGGTGGCGATCCAAAAGAGCTTCAGCACCTTAAACGGTCGACGGAGAGCGAGTCTCCAACTTGGCAGTCGGTTTTGCTCGGACTCTTCCGGTTCTGCCGACACCGGCAACTTGCCGGGTTCGCTGGCTTCAGAATCCGTCGGACCGTCCTCGGCACCGGTTGGGGCGCTCGCGATGAAGGACACCTTCCATCGCTGCGGAAGAACTGGTAGCAGAAAGCGATCATCCAGCAAGAGGAATCCCAAGATCAGGACAAGATAGTTTAGAAATGTGTAGTTGGCGGAAAGGATAATGCCGAGTTGCCAGGGGGTGACGATCAAGAAGCACACTATTCGCCAGCGTCTCGGCAGA
>DATHOK010000268.1:0-11076 GCA_035484995.1 Verrucomicrobiia bacterium
CGCAGAGTTGTTCTATGCGCTGGTGGAAAGTGTTCAGGAGATCTTCTACGCGCGGGATTCCGGAGGGGCCGTGAGGGAAGGCTCGGAGGAATAGCAGCGCTTCGTGGAAGCGGATTAACTGGTGGGGATCTAGTTGGAGATTGGAGAGTTGGGTGAGGAGCTTTCGGATTTTTGTGGCTTGGCCGGGGTTGAATTGGTTTTTGGCGGCTTCCAGATGAGTAAGGAGGTCGTTGGGATCATGGGCAATGCGCGGCATGGCGGCGAGATAGTGTAACGCACGAGGACCTCGGGGGCTAAAGCCCGGTTCTACATGTCTGAGCTTTTAACGCAAGCATGGAAGGCCTGCTCCACCTGCTTGCGGTTCGTCGAGGTTTGGACATTGCGCGGTCTGTGGTCGAGGCGTCTCGCTTCGCTCGGCTGGACGGGCGAAGGCGCCCGTCCCCACACGAGCATTCAGGCGTAGCCTTTTTTCTTCCACACATTCCAGTCGTTGCGGACGGACTGGAGCATTTGTTCGGCGGCCTGGTGCAGCCACTTTGGTTTTTGTTTGTCGAGATGGCGGAGGATTGCTTTGCGTGCGGTTGGGGTACCCAAATGAATGTTGGCGGTTTCGTATCCCATGGCGTTGAGGAGGCGAAGCTCGTTGTCGGGGGCGCGCAGAGATGCGAGCAGGATGCGAGAGCAGTCCGGAGCCAGACGGCGAACGATCCAACGGCCGCGGAGCTGGACGAAATGATCAGGACAGCGGACGGCGCGGTTGATGATGGTCTGGTAGAGGATTTCGGCGGGGCCGCAGTCCCTGTTGGCTTCGATCCTTTGAGCCCAGTGCGAGGATGACGGGACCAGCGCTTTGGCTTCGCGGGCGATGCGTCCACCGCGCCAGTCGGCGATGGCTACGTAGCGCGCGTGGCCCAGGCTGCCGAGTCCGGCGACGCGGTGGGCGAGGCGATAGGAGAGGCCGGGAGCCGGCATCAGATGCTCCAGGGCATCGATGGCGCTGATGGGGCACTCGCCTTTGAGGGTGGGGAGCGCGTCAATTTTTCCCCAGAAGTGGACTGGGTCGCGGAGTTCGCCGGTGGCGATACGGCGCAGCCATTGATGACTTTCTCCTAGAACGAAGGGGCAGCCTTTTTGCAGCATGGCTTCGCGATAGCCTTCGATTATGGCGCCGCAGATGTCTTCGCGCTTGACGGGGAGATGTCCGGCTTCGGCCGCGAGGTGTGCGCTTACGGCCAGACGGACTAAGTCGATGGCGTAGGACATGGGCCAGGCTTCGTCGAAATCGTTGACACCCCAAATCAGGCGGCCTTCGATGTCGCGCCAGGTGCCAAAATTTTCCACGTGGAGATCGCCTACGGCTAAAACCTTTGGGGCATGGGCGAGCTCGGGGCAGACTTCCGGCCAGAGTTGCGCCCAACGGTAGTAGGTGGCGCGGAGGAACATGAAGACATCTTTCTTCATGTTCGTGTGTTTCAGGCGGAGGTCTTTCTGATCGATGCGGGTGTGCAGTGCGAGCCAGGCTTCGAACTGGCGCGTGGCTTTGACTACGTTCATGCGGGCAACGATAGCGGCTGGGGAATTGGGAGTCAAATGCCAAACCTTTAACACAGGGGACACAGAGGAGCACCGGGTAGAACGCGGAAAGAAACGTTGACATGCCGTCGAGCGGTAGGCTGCCTGGCTGTGTCTGGCTGGATACAGTGACATCAAATAGCCACTTCATGGCGCTTCGCGACTTCTTCTAACCCCCGTATTTTCAATGCAATGAGGATTGGCTTTCATCCTGCGATAGAGCTTGGCGTGCGGCTCGCGCGCACGGGAGGCTTTATGCAGATGGCGATCACATTCATGGCGGTGGTGGCGGGCCTGATTTTTTCGGTGGCGGTGGCATTGCTGGCTGAAGAGCTGATTTTCGGGCAGGTGTTTCGGCTGTTCTTTGTCCAACAACCTATGCGACAGAGCGTCGCGCAGACCGTGCCTGTGAAAGCAGAGCAGAAGCGCTGAAGCGCACAGGAGAACTACGATGGTGGCGTTGCGGTATTTGCTGATTACTTGCGGCGTGGGGATGATGATCGCGGCCGTGTGCATTCTCACTTACGATTTGTATCGCGAATTGTTGTACCGGAGATTGGTTGCAACACCGGGAGGAGCGGTGAGTGGGGCTCCGGTGGTGGTGCGGTGGCGGACTTCGCTGGCGTTGGTAATGCTGGCTTGGGGACCGCTGCTGGTGGCGTTCAGCATTGTGGTGGTGCCGAGCGGAATGGCTGGGGTGCGGATCAGCGACGTGAGCGGAACGGTGCCGGGGACCCTTTATCCGGGGGCGCATATGGTGATGCCGCTGGTGGAGAATGTGGCGCTGTTTGATACTCGGGATCAGATTTTTACTACGGGCGATTCGGAAGTGCCGAAGCCTTCGGCGGCAGGTTTGCCGACCAAGCCGCAGCTTCTTGATGTGCAGGCTAAGGAAGGACTGACTCTGGGACTGGCGATTACGGTGCGGTACCGGCTGGATGCGAAGCGGCTGGATTATATCCAGGGAAACTTGCCGCGTCCGGTGGAGAAGGAAATCGTTCCGCCTACGGTGGCTAGTGTTTGGCGGGAAATCGTGCCGAACTATACGGTGCGCGATGTTTTTTCGGCGAAGCGTGAAGAAGTGCGGCAGCGAGCCTCGGCGCTGATTACGCGGAAGCTGGCGGCGGATGGGATCGTAGTGAAAGAAGTGATGCTGCGGGATATCCAACTGCCGGCGGAATACGCAAATGGGTTGGAGACTTTGCTGCTGAAAGAACAGGAAAACGACCGCATGAGCGTAGAGACGGAGTTGAAAACCAAGCAAGTGCGGATTGCGGAACTCGAGGCCGAGGCAGCGAAGGTGCAGCAGGTGAAGCATGCGGAGGGTGAAGCACAGGTTCGCGTTTTGCAGGCGAAGAGTGAGGCCGACGCGATGCAATACACATTGCCGCTGAAGGAGAAACAAATTCAGCAGAGCCGGCTGGAGGCGCAGGCGCGGAAGGAAGCTACCATCCAGAATGCGGAAGCGGAGGCGCAGGCGAAAGAGATTGACAGCAAGGCTGAAGGGGAACGCAGAAAGCTGCTGGCGGACGCAGAGGCGCAGGCCAAGGTGATGGACAGCAAAGCTGAAGGGGAGCGGCGCAGGCTGCTGGCGGATGCCGAGGCGGCTCGCATCCGGGTGACGGCTGTGGCGGATGCGGAGCGGCTGCACGGCGAAGCGGCGATATTGAAAGACAATCCGCTGCTGATTAATAAGATTGTGGCGGAGCGGCTCTCGGACAAGTTGCAGATCATGATGGTGCCGGCGGATGGGAAATTCTTTTTTGCCAATGATGTGCTGCGGGGCATGGACTTGGCTAGCCAGAGCAGGCCAGCGGGAAAATAGTGGTCGGTGGTCAGTGGCCAGTCATCTCTCGGATCCACTGGCCATTTTTTCGAGCTCGGGGGATACTCGCCGACAATTGGGGAAGGGTCCGTTCTGAGAGTCTGCGGGCGTTGCGGCGCGGCTGAAGCCGCGCGCTTTCATTTCACACCGGCGAGACTGAAGGGTGAGATATCATGCAAACGATTCCGTGGCATCCTACAAAACCTGATGCGGACGGGAAAAGAAAGGCAACGATGTTTCGCCGCAAACTGCTGGTGGTGTTCGCACTGACGGTCTTTTTGTCGGTGGCGGCGGTGGCACTGCTGGTGTCGGCAGTCACGCGACGCGCTTTTGAGCGCAGTGAGGATGAACGGACGGCGGCCCTAGTGACGCAGTTCCGACGCGAATTCAACCGGCAGGGCGACGACGTCGCACGACGAGTGGAGGCGATTGCGGCGTCAGAGGATGCCAGCCGTATGGCTGCAAAGCTGAATCGTCCGCAGGCGGATGCGGGGCCTTATTTCGAATTAGCGAAGACGACCGCAGAACACAACGGACTCGACTTTTTGGAGTTTGTGGAAAGTGATGGAACCATTATTTCGTCTGCGCAGTGGCCGGCGAAGTTTGGTTATGCGGACAACGGGGTTGGGAGCTTCGCTGCATCGGGTGATCAGGGAGCGTTTCTCAAGCAAGAGGAACTGCAGGATGGCGCGGCGCTAGGATTGTTTGCGGTGAGGGCAACGCGAGTGGGAGAGCGTCCAGTCTATGTGATTGGGGGACGCCGCCTGGATAAATCTTTTCTATCCGGGATCGATATGCCGGCGGGAATGCGAGCTTTGCTGTATCAGAATCGCGGTGGGCGGTTTGCGGCAGAGTTGCTGGTGGATCCGTCTGAGTCTGCCTCCGAGACTGGGCGGCCGCTCGAGAAGCTGGAACCTTTGGTCGATGCGGTGCGGCGGTCCAAGGAAGAAGCGACCGGCCTGGTGCATTGGTCGGGGGATAAAGCGGAGGATGAGGTGTTTCATGCAGTTCCGCTGCTAGGTGCGGGCTCGGGCAAGGATCGTCCGGTGCTGGCGATATTGTTAATTGGGAATTCGCGGCGGAGTTATGTGGTGTTGACGCGTCACATCCGCTCAGCGGCGCTGATGGTCGGAGGCGGAGGGATTCTGCTCGCGATTCTGCTGAGCAGTTGGGCGGCGGCGCGAGTGACGCGTCCGGTAGAGCAGCTGGCGCATGCGGCACAGGAGGTTGCCGAGGGCAACTGGAATGTGCGGGTGGATGTGTTGGGCGATGACGAACTGGGTCAGCTAGCCGATTCTTTTAATCGAATGACTACGGAATTGCTCGGGCAGAAAGAACGGCTCATACAGGCGGAGCGGGTCGCGGCCTGGCGGGAACTGGCACGGCGGCTGGCGCATGAGTTGAAGAACCCGCTATTTCCGCTGCAGCTTACGGTGGAGAATCTGGTGCGGGCGCGGCAACAGACGCCGGAGCAGTTTGAGGAGGTGTTCCGCGAGAGCTCGCGCACATTGCTGGCGGAGATTGCGAACCTGAAGGGGATCATTGGACGATTCAGCGAGTTTTCGAAGATGCCTCAGCCGAAATTGCAACGGGTGCAGGTAAATGAAGTAATTCGCGGTGCATTGCAACTTTTTCAGGCGCAGCTGGAAGCGCCGGGACGTGCAAAGATCAGTTGCGAGGTGCAACTCGATCCGCACCTGGGAGCGATCTCGGCAGATGCGGAGTTGTTGCACCGGGCAATTTCAAACCTGGTGCTGAACGCAATGGATGCGATGCCGCAGGGCGGCACGCTCACGCTGCGGACACGCGACGATGGCCGCGAAGTGGTGATTGAGGTTGCGGATACGGGAGCGGGGTTGACGCCGGAAGAGTGTGAGCGAATCTTTACTCCTTATTATACGAGCAAGGAGCATGGAACCGGACTGGGGCTGGCCATCGTACAGTCGGTGGTAAGCGATCATGGAGGGAGAATCCACGTGCGGAGCTCGCCGGGTCGGGGGACGACGTTTGTGATTGAGTTGCCGCGGAATGCGGAGTCCGCACAGAGCGCAAGATGAGGTAATTGAGAAATCGGAGGACGGTTGCCGAAAAAAGCAAATTTACTGATTGTGGACGATGAAGCGAACACCCTGGCTTCCCTGTCGCGGGCATTCCGGCTGGCTGGGCACGAGGCCACGGTGTGCGACAACGCGGCCAAGGCGCTGGAGCTGGCCAAGGCGCAGAACTTCGACGTGATCCTATCGGATGTGGTGATGCCCGGGAAAGGGGGACTGGCGCTGCTCGAGGATTTGAAGGCGCAGGGAGTGACGGCGCCGGTAGTGATGATGTCTGGGCAGGGGGACATTGAAACGGCGGTGCGGGCTACCCGGTTGGGGGCGCTGGATTTTCTGGAGAAACCGATCTCGACCGAAAAACTTTTGCTGACGGTGGAGAACGCCCTGAAGCTGCAGCGGCTGGAGAGTGAAAATCGGCAACTCAAACAGCGACTGGGCAAGCACGAGATCGTGTGGCAGGGCGCGGCCATGCAGCGCGTGATGGCGCAGTTGGAGCGCGTGGCGGCAAGTGAGACGCGGGTTTGCATCCTGGGAGAAACGGGGACGGGGAAAGAGCTGGTGGCTCGGACGATTCATGAGCGCAGTGCGCGGGCTGGTGGAGCGTTTGTGACTTTGAATTGTGCGGCGGTTCCGGCGGAACTGATTGAGTCGGAACTTTTCGGGCATGAGAAAGGATCGTTTACGGGAGCGGCGGGCCGGCACATTGGAAAGTTTGAGCAGGCGGATCATGGCACCATCTTTCTGGATGAAATTGGTGATATGCCTTTGGCTATGCAAGCCAAGCTACTGCGCGTGCTGGAAGAAGGGGAAGTGGAGCGCATTGGCGGCGAGAAGCCGGTGAGCGTGGATGTGCGGGTGGTGGTGGCGACACATCGCGATCTGGAAGCGCGGGTGCGCGAGGAGAAATTCCGGCAGGATTTGTTTCACCGCATTTATGTTTTTCCGCTGGTGCTGCCGCCGTTGCGCGAGCGGCGCGAAGACATTCCGTTGCTGGTGAAGCATTTTGCTGCACAGGTTAGTGCGCAGAACGGATGGAAGCCGGTTCCGTTTACCGCAGAGGCGATGGCGGCGTTGCAGTCGTATACCTGGCCCGGCAACGTGCGGGAGCTGCGCAACATGGTGGAGCGATTGATGCTGCTGGCTACGGACGGGCAGGTTGATCTGGCGACTGTCGAGATCGCGATGCCTAAAGGTGGCGGCTCGGGTGTTGCTGTCTCTGCTGCGTTTTCGTCGGGAGGGTTGGCGGAGCGCGTGGACGCTTTCGAGCGGGAAATCATCCTGGCGGAATTGAAGCGTAGTCATTCGAATGTCAGTCTGGCGGCCAAGTCTCTCGGGTTGGAGCGGAGCCATCTTTATAAGAAGGCGGAGCAGTTGGGGATTGATATGCGGGCAATGCGGCGGGAGCAGGGGTCGCAGGAATAGTTTTCTTTCCACACACACTTCCAGGAGATACCGTTGACCGGAACGGATCGACGTCGGATGGTCTGGGCTTTCTTCTTCAGTTCACTTACATCTATTTTCTTTTCGTCTGCGGCTGTTGCGAGTCAACCACCTTCTCCGCCTACATATGGGGTACGCATGGAGCAGGCTTGGATTCCTATGAAGGACGGCGTCCGGCTGGCGGCCACTCTTTATATGCCGGACGGTGCAAAACCGGGAGAGAAGTTCCCTGCCCTGCTGGAATATTTGCCTTATCGAAAAGATGATGGCACGGCGGCGGGAGATTATCCCAAGCATGCTTATTTTGCGCGGCGCGGATATGTGAGCGTGCGGGTGGATATTCGCGGATTTGGTGCGAGCGAGGGCGCGCCGTCGGAGCGTGAGTATTCGGAACAGGAACAGGTCGATGGCGAGCAGGTGATTGCATGGCTCGCTCATCAGAGTTGGTCGAATGGGAACGTGGGAATGTTCGGCATTTCGTGGGGCGGGTTTAATTCTCTCCAGATGGCGATGCGGCACGCGCCAGGGTTGAAGGCGATTCTGGCGACGGATGCGACGGCGGAATTGTTTCATGACGATGTGCACTACGTGGATGGCATGGCGCACATCGATGAATTTGAGTTGAACATGGATATGGCGGAGGGATGGACTGGGGCTCCAGATTATCCGACTGACGAAAAAGTTCTGGGTCCAAGATTTGAAACGCCTCCGTGGTCGCTGCTTTATTTGAAACATCAACATGACGGGCCGTTCTGGCGGGAGCGGGTGCGTCCGTTGAAAGAGATCACGATTCCGAGTTTTCTGATCGGCGGATTGCTGGATGGCTATCGCGACAACGTGACCGACATGCTGATGCAGGCGAGCGGGCCGGTGAAGGCGATCGTGGGGCCGTGGAACCATACGTTTCCGAATGAGGCTGAGCCCGGTCCGCAGATTGAGTGGCGGAATGAGGCGGTGCGCTGGTTTGATCATTGGCTAAAGGGACGCGACACCGGCGTGGAGCACGATCCGAGGCTGGTGATTTATATGCAGCACTGGCATGCACCTGATCCGAGTCTGGAGAACGTGCCCGGGGAGTGGAGGCGGGAGGATGTTTGGCCGCCGAAAGACGCGCGGGCGTCGACTTTATTTTTTCAGCCAAATCACTTGCTGGCGGAGGGTGCGTCGCAAACCGACACACATCAGCTTAAGTATGTGCCATCGATTGGCGTGGAGGCTGGATTCTGGTGGGGCGAGCTGCTGAGTGATGTGCGGCCGGTGGACGCGTTCAGTCTGGTTTACGATTCAGCGCCGCTGCCGGGGGTTGTGGCTATTCTGGGGCGTCCGCATGCGTTGTTGCGGGCCTCGGCTACGGCGTCGCTGGCGGACTGGTTTGCGCGACTTTCGGATGTTGCGCCAGATGGAACGGTCACGCAAATTACCGGGGCCGGAATCAACGGTGCACAGCGGGATTCGATGAGCGAGCCTCGCGATCTGGAGCCCGGCAAAGTTTATCCACTCGACATTGAAATGCATTTGACTTCGTGGGTGTTTCCCAAGGGTCATCGGATTCGCGTGGCAATTTCGAATGCGCTATGGCCGATGATGCTGCCTACGCCTTATTCAATGACGACTTCCCTGGAACTCGGCGGGAGCGATGGTTCGCGCGTAGTGTTGCCCGTCGTGCCGGAGCACGGGGCTGCTGCGCCTGCGTTTTCTGCGCCTGAGCCATCGGAAGAACGGACCGATCTTAAGAGCGAAGGATTTCCCTGGCCGGGGGAGTGGACTGTCGAGCGCGACGAAGCTCGCCACAAGACTACGGTGCACTGGAAGGGGCAGGAGAGCGGGGAGTATCCCTGGGGGAAAGAAATCGACTACGAAAATCTGACTTATGATGCCGAGGATGCGCATCCGGAGACTTGTTCGGTGCGCGGAGAAGCGGAGACTGTGTTCACTTTGAAAGGGCGCACGCTGACTTGGCGTGGACATTTGCTGGTTACGACCGATCAGAAGAATTTTTATTACAAGTACACCCGTGAGTTGTTGAAGGATGGAACCCTGATTAAGTCAAAGACCTGGCAGGAGACGATTGCCAGGGATCATCAGTGATGGAGAGCACACCTCAGCGGCTAAAGCCGCATTCATTTTCAGGCCCTGACGGCACGATTGAAGTCGTGCCCTTCCCGACCTCATTGTTTGTAGATCTTGCCGTCTTTCATTACGAACTGAACTGTTTCGAGTGTGCGAATGTCGGTTAGCGGGTCGCCGGTTACGGCGATGATGTCGGCGTATTTTCCAGGCTTGATTGAGCCGAATTCGTTGGAGTGACCGAGCAGGTCGGCGGCGTTGCTGGTGGCGGCTTGAATGGCCTGCATGGGAGTCATTCCGTACTTCACCATGAAAGCGAACTGTTTGCCACTGGTGCCGTAGGGACAGACTCCGGCGTCGGTCCCGAATGACATTTTTGCGCCGGCCGCGACGGCTTTGCGGAAATTATCGCGCTGGATCTGTCCCAGGGCGGCATCGTGCTCGAGGAAGTCCTTGGGCATGCTTCCGTTTTTTCCTTCCTCCTGAATGCACTCTTCGTCGTAAATATCCATGTCGAGGTAGGTGCCGTGCTGCTTGGCGAGAGCAATGCCTTCGTCGTCGATCATGGTGGCATGTTCCACCGAGGCCACGCCTGCGCGGATCGCGTTCTTGATGCCTTCCGGAGAGTGGGCATGTGATTCGACGCGAAGGTCGAAATGGCTGGCTTCATCGACTGCAGCCTGCAGCTCTTCCAAAGTAAATTCCTGCGACTTGGGATTGCTTCCGTGCGTGAGCACGGCGCCGCTGGAGAGAACCTTGATGTGATCGACTCCGTCATGCGCGAGCTTGCGAATGACTTGCCGCACTTCCCACGGGCTGTTGGCTTCGCCGTAATGCATGTCCCAGGGCAGCGTGATATCGGGAGCGAGGCCGGTATCAGCGCCAGCACCGCCGGTGATTGTGACGTAAGCGCCGGCGACGTACATGCGGGGACCGATGATGTCGCCGCGGTTGATCGCATCGCGCAGGGCAATATCTCCTAGAGCGCGGTACGTACCTACATCGCGCACAGTTGTGAATCCGGATTCGAGCGTGACCTGCGCGTTGGGCACGGACTCGAGCGCCAGTTCGGCCGCAGTTTTTCTGAACACGCCAATCGGTTCGGAATCGCGCGTGCCATCGGCGAGATGAGTGTGGCAGTCGATCAGTCCAGGCAGGACAGTCATCTTGGTGAGGTCGATGATCTTTGCGTTGGACGGGATGGTTAGTTTGTTGCCTACAGCCTCGACCTTGTTGTCGCGGATCAGGATGGTCTGGCCGGTTAGAACCGCGCCGGAGTCTGGGTCGATTAGTTTGCCGGCGCGGATGGCGGTGGTTTGGGCGGTGACGGAAGCTAACAGGGCCAAGCAGACAAAAGAAGTTAGCAGGAATTCGCGGACGCTCGCGGCGATCCGTTCGTTTCTCTTTTCTTGCGTCTTGGTCATTCTTCCTCGATGGAGCTTACGCTCGCGGCCGGTCGTGCGGACGTTAGAATCGGTGCCGTCCCTTCGGGACTCCTCTCGCTCTGTTGCCTTCCCCGGACTTACGTCCGCGGCTAATGAATACCGTCGCTGGCGCGACTGGAGTTGGGAATCTCTAATCGGCGGCGGCAGACCTAGGTTCTAGGCCGCGTTTGAGGTCGGCCGCGAGGAGACGGTGAAATAATTGTTCTCCGGCTTCGCGACGGACCGAAAGACGTCCGGCGCGATAGGCTCGCGACTTCAGGCCGCGCTGCACATCTTCGCAGATGCCGAGATCTTCCTCCTGCACGCGGTTGCCTACGTTTACCGACTGCTCATTGTATTCGCGGCGGGTGTCGCCGATGTCTCCGAAATAAAAATCAAAGATAACGTGACAATGATCGACGTCGACGGGAATTACCAGGTTTGTGTCCATGTATCCCTCGTAGCAGTTGATCATCAGGTTGGGATGCTGCCAGAAATACCAGGCGCGGTCGCCCTTGCGTGCGGCTCCGGTGGCGGCGTCTTCGTCGGAGGCAACCATCGGACTGGATTGCAGACAATAACGATCTTCGTTCTCGATGGTGTACTGCTTGTAATCGAGAACCGAACTCAGACCTTTGTGCAGATGCGGAACGTGGTAACCGCCGTCGAGAAAGTTATCGACGAAAACTTTCCA
>DATHOK010000269.1:0-7510 GCA_035484995.1 Verrucomicrobiia bacterium
TGCGGGGCTGGGAAAGCATCGGAAGAAATCCCGGGGGCCGGAGACACCGGCGCGGGAGTTGGTTCTGGGGCAGGCAAGGAACTGGTCAGGTTATGGCGGACTCGCGAGAAGTGATGAACATTCGTCAGGCTTCGCAGTATCTGGGAGTGAGTCCGGACACGCTCTACAAGTACGTAGGCGAACAGAAGATTCCCGCCTTCAAGCTGGGCAACCGCTGGCGCTTCAAGAAGTCGAAGCTCGATCAGTGGATGGAAGAGAAGTCCAGCCAGATGGAAGCGGGAACGAAACATAAACCGAAGGCGGCGACCAAAGCTGCCGGGTCACAGTAGAAAAGGCGGGCACATGTTTGGAATGGGAGCGAAGACGATTGTAGGTCTGGATGTGGGCTCTTCCAGCATCAAGGCAGTGGAGCTGAAGAAAAAGGGTGGGCAGATTGAGGTGGCGCACCTGGGGCTGGAACCGCTGTCCTCTGACATTGTGGTCGATTCGATGATCGTGGACTCGGGAACGGTCTCGAGTGCGATATCGAAACTGTTTGCCGACTGCCTGATCAAAACCAAAGCGGTGGCTACGGCGGTAAGCGGCCACTCGGTGATCGTCAAGAAGATCTCGCTGCCTTCGATGAGCGACCAGGAACTGGCCGAGACCATCGAGAAGGAAGCGGCCCAGCACATTCCCTTCGACCTAGCGGATGTGAGCCTGGACTACCAGATTCTGTCTGAAGAAGCGGGCAGCCCGCAGATGGATGTTTTGCTGGTGGCCGTCAAGAAGGACAAGATTTTGAACTACACCAACGTACTCTCGATGGCAGGTCGCACCCCGGCTATCGTGGACATTGATGCGCTGGCTCTGCAGAACTGCTACGAGTACAACTACCAGCCGGCGCCGGGCCAGGTGGTGGCGCTTTTGAACCTGGGCGCCAGCGTGATGAACATCAACATCGTGAAAGGTACAACGCCGCTGTTCCCGCGCGACGTCAGCGTGGGCGGGCACCAGTACACGGATTCTCTGCAGAAGGAGCTGGACCTGAACTTCGAAGATGCAGAGAAGCTGAAGCTGGGCGAGAAGGTGGGGACGGTGAGCGAGGACGCGAAAGCGCCGATCCTGCAACAGGTGACCGAAATCATCGTGCTGGAAATCCAGAAGACGTTTGACTTCTTCCGGGCGAGCGCGGCGGGTGAGCACATCGAGAAGATTTACCTGGCAGGCGGTTCGGCAAAAGTGCCGGGTTTGATGGAAGCTTTGCGGCAGGAATTTTCGATGCCGGTTGAATTGTTGAATCCATTCCAGCGGGTGGTGCCGCCGACGGAGGGTCCGGGAGCGGAGCTGGTGGAGCAGAATCCGGGTCAGCTCGCAGTTGCCGTGGGCTTGGCTTTGAGGAGCTTTGAATCTCTATGATCAGAATCAACCTGCTCGAAACATCCAAGGGGAAAGGCAAGCGCGGCTCCAGCGGGCCGACCATGCCGGCGATGGAAATGGGCGATATGGGTTCGCCCAAGCTGAAGGTGCTGGTCGTAATCCTGATAGCCGGGGCGTTGAATTTTGGCTACTGGTACCGGCTGGACCAGCAAGCGAAGTCGATCGCCAAGCAGATGGCCGCGGCTGAACAGAAAAACCGCGAACTCAGCGATGTGAAGGCGCGCTACCTGGAGCGGCAGAGGCAAGCCGACAATTACAAGCGGCGGGTGGACGTAATTGATTCGCTGCGCGCGGGACAGGCCGGCCCGGTCAACCTGCTGGCTATGCTTGGCGAAACCGTGAACGGTACGGAAGCAGTCTGGCTGCGGAGCATGGATGACACGGGCGCGAGCGTAAATCTGGAAGGCACGGCGTTGAGTACGGACGCAGTGGCCAACCTGATCGCGAACCTGCAGAAGACGGGCTTCTTTAAGACGGTGGAAATCAAGGAAACCTTCCAGGACGACACGATTAAGGACATGCAGGCGTTCCAGTTCACGCTGACCTGCGAGAAGGGAAAGTCCTAAGAGGCAGGGCTTTAATAGGGAAACTATGGCGAACTTTAGCGAGCTGTCGGGCATCAAGCAGTGGGGAGCAGTCCTGGCTGGAGGAGCGCTGGTAAGCGCAGCGCTGTACTTCTTCATGTTCAAGAACCAGAACGACAGCAATGTGAAGGCGGAGCATGCCATGCAGGACAAGGTTCGTGAAAACAACGAACTGGAGTCTTACCGCCCCAAGCTGAAAGACATTGAGCGTCAGCTGGCGAATTTGAAACAGCAACTGGACATCGAACGGCGGATTGTGCCGGACGAGAAGTCGGTGGATGGCTTCATCGAGATGATGGATACCGAAGCGACGAAAGCAGGCGTGGAACTGCGCCGCTATACCGCCAAGCCGGTTGCTGCCAAAGAGTACTACTCGGAAGTCCCATTCGATATGGAACTGGACGGGCCGTACTACTCGATGCTGAATTTCTTTGACCGGGTGGGCAAGCTGGAGCGCATCGTGAACATCAGCGGACTGCTGGTGTCAAACACGAAAAATCCGCAAGGGGCGAAAGCCAAGCATACCTACCAGTATGCGCCGAACGAAAGCGTGATCGCCACGTTCACAGCGACCACATTCTTCAGTCACGATTTGACTCCGCCCGGATCGGGGCCGGGAGCCAAGCCCGCAACTGCAGGCGTGAGCAAATAGGAATCGCTTATGAAGCTGACGACAGGCATTCTGGCAGTGGTGATGATAACGGGGGCGGCCTGGGGACAAAACCCGGCTACCATCGACAACCCGCGCAGCGACGCTAAATCGCTGCCACAAACACAAATCAAGACCAACAACCCGCAACCTGTGCTGGTGGCGCAAGCGGCCAAGCCAGCACCGGGCGCTCCGGCGGCGGCTGTGAAGCCGGCGACGATTCCGGGGGCAGCGGCAGCAGCGGCTCCGGCCAAGGCGGCAGCAATGCCCGCGTCGGTCCAGAGCAATACGCTGCAGCGGGTGAACGTCGTGCGCAACGCGGACGATATTCAGATCGAGATCGGCTCCCGCGAGGCTGTGACTCCGAAGGTGAGCAAATTGAGTTCACCGGCGCGCGTGGTAGTTGAACTGCCTGCGACCGCGATGGCAACCACCCAGAGCAAGATTCCGGTGGGTAGCGCCGGGGTCAAGGGCGTGCGCATCGGCATGGACGGCAAAACACCTCCGAACACGAGCGTGGTCGTGGATCTGGAGCAGGCGCTGACTTATGAGTTGACGCCGGGCCCAGGCAACAGTTTTGTGCTGATCCTGCATACGCAGACAGCAGCGAAGAGCACTCCAGCGGCAGCGCCCAAAGCGCAAACCGTGGCGGTAGCCAAGCCGGTAGCGGCGCCTGCAGCGGCAACGCCCGCGGCCAAGAGCAAAACTGCTCCGGCAGTTGCGGCGGCGCAACCGCATGATGCATTCGTCGCCAAGAAACCAGCGGCTTCAGCTCCGGTAGCAGTGGCCAAGGTTGAAGCTCCGAAGCCCGCATCGACGCATGCGGCTCCTGCTACGGCCAAAGCAACGGCTGATGAAAAGGCAGCTGCGGCCAGCGTAATTGGGGAAGCCCCCAAGCCTCCGCAGGCGGATGAGAAGAAGTGGGCGATGAACGGCAAGCGTGATCCCTTCTTCAGCCCGGTGGTGCAGCAGCCTACAGGTTCGGGTTGCTCGACCGGCAAGAAGTGCCTGGAGATCGGGCAGATCAATTTGCGCGGCGTGGTGAAGTCAGAAGGCGGCTTTATCGCGGTGGTAACCAACACCTTGAACAAGGCTTATTTCCTGCACGAAAACGATCCGGTGTTCAACGGTTATGTGATGAGAATCACGGGAGATTCGGTGGTTTTCGAGGAGACGGTGCAGGACAAACTAGGCAAGCCGTTCACTCGGGAAGTAGTTAAGCGGATCAGCACGCCGGCTGTTTAGCAGTGGGCGGCGGCGACATCTGGAAAGCCCGGAGCGCCGACAAAATCGAGTTTAGAAGAAGGACACGCGGGCCCGGCCCGCGGTTTTGGGGAGAAGCGAAATGCGAAAGCAATTGCTGAGTGTGTTCCTACCGATGCTGCTCCTGGGGCTGGTCGCGTCAGCCGCCGAGATGCCGGCGTCACAACCGGCGAGCCAGCACAACGAACTGCAACGAGTGAACGTAGTTCGCGGCACGGATGAAATCCGGGTCGTGATCAGCGCTCGTGGCGCAGTCACGCCAAAGCTGAGCACCGCGGACTCGCCTGCGCGTCTTGTGGTGGACCTGCCTGGGACCTCGATGGCGACAGGGCAGACCCACATCACGGTGGGCAGCGCTGGGGTGAAAGGCGTGCGCATCGGCACGGACGGCCAGACGCCTCCCACGACTCGTGTGGTAGTCGATCTGGAGCATGCCTTGCGCTATGAACTCACACCGTCGACGGATGGGAAGCTGGTGCTGACGCTGCATACGCAGCCTACGGCAGCAGCGGCGAGTGCAAGCGCCCCACAAACCGTGGCGGCGACCTTGCCGACGCCGGCCAAGATGTCTCCATTCGCGCCGCGAGTGATGGAAGCACCGGCCCCCAAGGCGCAACCCGTGGCGGCCAGCGGCTCCGCAGCTCCCAAAGCAGCGACGGAGAATGTTCTGCCGGCTACGAGCCCGAAGTCGGAGACGGCTGCATCTACCTCAAGTGATTTTGTGTTCGTCGAGCCTGCTTTTGAGGCCAAGACGACGGTTGCTGACGCCACGTCGCCTGCGATCGACCAGCCCAGCGAGCGCGCCGGAGAAGCGGCGGCGAAGTTCGCGGACAAGACTGCTGCGGAACTACTGCCGGTGACCGCAAACGCCGCGCAGGCTTCGTCGAGCACTGGTTCCAATACTGGCGTGCAGCCCGCAGTCAATCTGGCGGCGGAGCAGAGAGCGCAGGCTGGACAAGCGCCGGCAGCGGTTGGTCCGAAGTACACGGGCGAGCCGATTTCGGTAAATCTTAAGGACGTTGATCTGAAGGATTTCTTCCGCTTGATCCACGAAATCAGCGGCTTGAACGTCGTGCTCGATCCTAATGTGCACGGCACGTTGACCGTCGTACTCGATGATGTGCCGTGGGATCAGGCTCTGGATATCGTCCTCAAGAACAACGACCTGGCGCGGGAACTGGAAGGCAACGTTCTGCGCATCGCCACCGTGGATACGCTGAAGAAGGAAGCGGATGGACGACGCGCCCAGGTGGAAGCCGAAGCGCTGGCGGTGGAGAAGGTTTCGGTCACCCGATTCCTGAGCTACGCTCACGCTAAGGACGTAATCATTACGGTAAAGAAGTTCCTCTCAGTGCGCGGCGATGTGGTTGCGGACGAGCGCACCAACGCCGTAATCGTCAACGATATTCCGAAAGTGCTTCCGATTATCGATCGCCTGCTGACGCAGCTTGACCGCAAGACGCAGGAAGTGGAGATCGAGGCGCGAGTGGTGGCGGCGACGCGGCAGTTCGCACGCGACATCGGCACACAGCTTGGTTTCGGCTGGGGCAACGGCCACAGCGCGATCGGTGGCGCCTCTGCAGTAGGCAGCTCGCCGTCGACTGTTGCTGGTTTGACCCCGGGCTACATCACTACGCCGGGCGCGACGGGCCAGACGGGAAATTCGATTCCGTTGTTCTCGAACCTGGGATCGACCTCACCCACCAGCGGGTTCTCGTTCTTGAACGCCAGCAACACGGTGCGCATCGATGCCGTTCTTACCATGGCTGAGTCGCGCGGATTGCTGAAAGTTCTGTCGCGGCCGCGAGTGGTAACCCAGAACAACATTCAAGCCTTCGTGAAGCAGGGCGTGCGGGTGCCGATCGTGACCCAGGCGCAGTTGGGCGGTCCTCCGACCGTAACGTACGTCGATGCGTTCCTGCGCTTGACAGTGACTCCGCAGATCACTTCGGAGAACACGATCTTCCTGAATGTAGACGTCGAGAACACGACGCCGAACTTCGGACAGGAAGTGCAGGGCAACCCGGAATTGATCACACAGCAAGCAACCACGCAGGTGCTGGTGACCGACGGCGGCACGGTGGTGATCGGCGGCGTCATTCAGACGCAGAACTCGATCAACATCACGCAGGTGCCGGTGTTGGGGAACCTCCCGGTGCTGGGCAACCTGTTCAAGCACACGGTAGTCAATACATCGAACCAGGAATTGATCTTCTTCATCACGCCGCGAATCATTCAGACGTAGAAGCAGCAGACGTAACAACGTCAGAGTTAGCAGCGAAGTTGAAGATTTAAAGCCGCCGGCGCCTGAAGAACCTGTCAGGGCCGGCGGTTTTGTCTTTTGGGAAGCACTGCAATCCCTTGGCAAAACGGACGATCAGCGGGCTGCGTCAACGACGGGAGGGTCGTCCTCTCTGCGAATCAGATATTGAAAATGGGTCTTGAATCGGGCGACCGCCCCTTTCGGACCCACTCCCCAGCCATCCGAACTCTCAAAGGCGATTGCGTTCAGGTTCAGCTTCTCCGTGTGCCGCCAATGAATGCCCTTGTCGTGGCTGATGTCTGTCCCATTTGGTCCAACCGCAGCAAAGTCGCCGCTAGAAAACGATGCTACGGCTGACCGGTAGCCGCCCGGTTGCGCCTCAGCGAGGTGCCATGTGGCTCCGGCGTCATCGGAGTAGATGGCGACGCGCTTGTCGTTGTTCGCGTTCTTATAATCTCCGCCCACGGCCACAAGATCGTCCGGGCCGTCGCAAGCAATGCTGAAGATGCCGCTGGAGGCCGTGCCGCTGACGATCGGCGTCTCGGAAACTGTCCATGACCGGCCTTGATCGAGCGAACGAAAGACTCGCGCTGCCGGTCCACCCGTCCCGAAATAGATTCCGCCACGATCGCACAATGCAATCGCAGTCCCGCTCGCCGCAAACGCACCTTCTTTGGCGAGCGCCGGAGGCATTTTGTCCCGGGGCAATTCTAACCAGTGCTCCCCATCATTTGTGCTCAAGACGACGAACTTGCCATTTACCGGATCGCTTAGCGCGACGCAATGGGTCCTTGAATCGCAGGCCATGGAGTCCAGAAAGAATTCGGGTGCCGTTCCTGAATATTGGAGCTTCCATGTTTTGCCGCCGTCGGTTGTCTTGTAAATTCTCGACTTCTGGCCCTCGCCACTCGACATCACGTAGGCTTCATGGGCGCTGAAGGCTTCAATGTCCCGAAAATCCAGGCCGTCGGTGTTCGGAATGGATATCCGCCTCCACGTACTACCTTCATCGGTTGAGCGCAAAATGACCCCGTCCGATCCTGAAGCCCAGATCATGTATTGCAGCCGGTCGTTCTTGCCCGCATCAAGAACCACGCTCACACCGCGGAGATTTGCATCGCTTCCAGACGATTGCACGGACCACCATGGTGCATTGTCCTTCAGGTGCATGAACAAGATTGCAATGAGGAGCAACATGGCGGACATTCTACCTCTCTGCGGGCGCCAAGATCGCAACTGTCTCTTATGAACATACAGAGATGTCTTGCTTCCGCAGGCTGGTACACTTGGCCTTGAAAATGGATTACAAACTGCGCCAGAACGAGCTTCGCG
>DATHOK010000270.1:0-10246 GCA_035484995.1 Verrucomicrobiia bacterium
GAGCTGATCGACCGCATCCAGGCCAAGGCTGTGGGCCAGGAGGTGCTGACTGCCCTTTCTCCCGGCGAGCAGGTCATCAAGATCGTGCGCGATGAACTGGTCGACACCCTCGGCAAAGACACGGCCCGCATGAAGTTCGCATCACAGCCGCCGACGGTCGTGCTCATGGCCGGACTGCAAGGTTCCGGCAAGACAACGACATCAGGGAAACTCGCGAACTGGTTCAAGACGGGCGGGCATCGTCCGCTGCTGGTTTCGGTGGACGTTTACCGCCCCGCGGCGCGCGAGCAGTTGAAAGTTGTGGCGCAGGCGGTTAAGGCCCAGATTTACGAAGGTGAAGTTGGCGAGGCAAAAACGCCTGCGGAGCTCACGCAAGCGGTCGAGCGGCTGGTAAAAGAAGCGCGCCGCGAAGCCATCGTTTCCGGCTGCGACGTGCTGATCGTCGACACCGCCGGACGTCTGCACATCGACGACGAACTGATGAACGAGATGCAGTCGCTGAAGAAGCTGCTGAACCCGTCAGAGATTTTGTTCGTTGCCGATGCCATGACCGGGCAGGACGCGGTGCGCTCCGCGGATGAGTTTCACAAAAAGCTCTCGCTGACCGGCGTCATCCTGACCAAGATGGACGGCGACGCCCGCGGCGGCGCGGCACTTTCCATCCGGCAGGTCACGGGGCAGCCCATCAAGTTCATCGGCGTGGGCGAGAAGTACGATGCGCTGGAGCCGTTTCATCCCGACCGCATCGTGTCGCGCATTCTGGGCATGGGCGACATCCTTTCGCTGATCGAGCGCGCCGAATCGCAGATCGACCAAAAGAAGGCGCAGGAGATGGCCACCAAGGCCCTCACCGGAGACGGCTTTTCGCTCGAAGACTTTCGCGATCAGCTGCGGCACGTGAAGAAGATGGGCTCGATCAAGAACCTGATCGGCATGATGCCTTCAATCGGCCCGTTTTCCGGTTTGCAGAAAGCCGCCGACCATGTGGACGAAAAACAAATCAACCGCGTCGAGGCCATCATCAATTCGATGACGGCGCATGAGCGCAATCATCATGAAGTGATCAACGGCAGCCGCCGCAAGCGCATCGCCCGCGGCTCCGGCACCAGCGTGCAGGAAGTGAACAACCTGCTTCGCCAATACGCGCAGATGAAAAAGATGTTCAAGCAAATGGGCAAGCCCAGCTTCGCGCGACGGATGGCGGGGATGAAGCTGCCGGGAATGTAGGGGCAGGGCAAATCGATATGCTCCGGAATGCTCTTGAAGGGCGGTCGCGGTGGTCGTTTTATTTCCTTCTACCCTTTCTCGGATTTCTACTCTTTCCCTCGGCAATGTGCCAGACCGATTCGGGCATAGACGGCATCGTGACTACGAAGAGCGGGCAGCCTATCGCGGGAGTGTCTGTGCACGGAAGCGAGCTGAAAACCTGTGGCCCGTTTAAGAGCGAGAATGCGGCCACCGACGAAAAAGGTCTTTTCCGCCTCGAACATCCCGGAGCCGTCGTACACTTTTTCAAGCAAGGTTTTGAGCTTGAAGCTCTGGTTATTCCGCCCGGCACGTCGCAAGTTCACGTAACCCTCTCGGCTCCGGGCAATGACCTCACTGCTCCACCTTGCGGAGCGCATCGGCCGGGTACCAAGCAAATCGGATGGCGAGTCCGATTCGACGTGCCCCGCCACGCGGTGAAGATGCTCGACGGAAAGACTGATGTGGACTATGTTCGTTACTTGATCAAGCCGAAGACGGGTGACGCCTATCTAGAGTTGTGGTTCGGGCCTTATGCGATGAGCACAGAGCCTCCTGATGATGACTTCGTCGGTTCGATCGAATTTTGGCAGAGGCGGATCGTTGCGCCCGGCGTGGGAGTGGTTGGCACGGACAGTTGGGGCCGGCGCCGCGACCAGGAGAAGTGGCGTCAGACCGTGATCGCGGGTGGGGGAGGATCCCGGTACAGGGCTACAGGGCCGGAAGATATTGTTCTCTTCGACCGAATCGTCGATTCCATCTGCCTGACACCCTACGAAACCGAGCCGTCACCCGCAAGATCGAGTTCGAAACCCCAATGATGAAATGGCGCTCCCTCGAAGAAGCCAATCCGGAAGCCGACATTCGCCCTCTGCGCGAGATTTTTGCTGAACGCAAGGAGTTGATCGCGAAGTATGTTCCGGCGGAGACGCAAGCGATTCACGCGCGCGCCGTTGCGGAACTGAAGCAACAGCGGTTAGCCGCGAATGTTCCGCCTGTCGGATCGAACGTTCCAGAATTTCAACTTCGAGATCACGATGGCAACACCATCTCTTCCTCCGCCTTGCTCGCCCAAGGACGCCTCGTGCTCTGCTTCATCCGCGGCCGCTGGTGCCCGTTCTGCGTTGGGCAGATGGAAGCCATGAATCTCATCCTGCCGGAGATCGAGCAAGCAGGCGCGACGCTGGCGGCTGTTTCTCCACAGACCGTGAAGCAATCTTTCTTCATGCGCGATCAGCACAAGCTGCGTTTTCCGCTGTTTTCTGATCCAGGGAACAAATTGGCGCGGCGGTTCGGTCTGACTTACCGCGTTCCCGATGAACAGCGGGCAGTCCATCAACGGGCATTCGTCAACCTGCCTTTCGTGAACGGCGACGACAGTTGGGAATTGCCGATTCCTGCCGTGTACGTCATCGACCGCGACGGCTCGGTGCTCTACGCTTACGCGAACGAGGATTACACCGAGCGGCCTGAGCCGGCAGACGTCGTGCACTTCGTGGACGCGATCTTCAAGGGCTAAAGCCCATTCTCTTCCTCGGCATCTTACGGCACGACTGAAGTCGTGCCCTTCCCGATCTATCGCTTGCACGGCGAACAGGCGCTGTCTGAATCTTCAGGTTTCGGTACACTTGAAGCACGCGGATTCTAGACTGGCGTCTGACAACCGACAACTGGCAACTGTTCCTATGAACTATATCTACGGCATCAACGCGGTCACCGAGGCACTCAAGGCCCGCGGACGGGCTTTTCAGTGGGTCGGCATGGCGAAGGAGCGTCACGACATTCGCCTGCAGCGCATGATCGAAGAGTGTCGCAAGCTCGGCGTGCCCGTGCGCTTTCTCACTCGCGTGGAACTCGACCGCATGGCCGGCAACGCTGCCCATCAGGGAGTGGTTGCCGTCACCTCAGCCAAGCAGTACAGCGATCTCGACGATGTGGTCGGCGGTAAGCGCGGACGGTATTCCTTCGTGATCGTGCTCGACGGAGTGGAAGATCCGCACAATCTGGGCGCGCTCTTGCGCACGGCAGATGCCGCCGGCGCCGATGGCGTTGTCATTCCCGAGCGCCGTGCCGCGGCCGTCACCGGGACCGTCACCAAAGCTTCGGCGGGTGCGAGCGAACACTTGCCGATTGCGAAGGTCACCAACATCGCTCGCACGGTGGAAGAATTGAAGGAGCGCAACATCTGGACGGTGGGTCTGGATGAGCGTGGCCCGCAGACCTACGACGCTCTCGATTACAACATGGATTGCGCGCTGGTTCTGGGCGCTGAAGGCAAGGGACTGCACGACCTGGTCAAAAAAAAGTGCGATTTTCTGGTGTCGATTCCGATGCTGGGCAAAGTTTCTTCGCTGAACGTGTCGGTCGCAGGCGCCATCGTGATGTATGAAATCGTCCGGCAGAGACGCGGGCAAGACCGAGCACGCGAGAAAGACGCGTCGCCGGGTGCGAAATGAAGTTGCGCAGTTTGCGTTTTGGCCTCCTCTTTATTTTTGGCATCACTGCGGTAAGTGCATTCTCTCTCGACCGCGAAGCATTCACCTTCACCAAGTACGACCTGGACGCGCGCGTGGAGCCCGCCCTGCAGCGGCTGGGCGTGCGAGGCACAATCACGCTGAGGAACGACTCGCAGGCTCCACAGAAGGTCGCGGCGCTGCAGATTTCTTCTTCGCTGGACTGGCGTTCTATCCGGGCGGGCGGCAAGCAGTTGCAATTCGTCTCGCAGTCCTACACATCCGACATCGATCATACGGGAGCACTTTCCGAAGCGATCGTTACTCTGCCCGAGGCGGTTCCTCCTAAGGGAACCATCGATCTGGTGATCGCCTATGAAGGCGTGATCGTGCTCGACGCCACTCGCCTCACACGAATCGATACCCCGGAACCTATCGCCAACAGCACCGATTGGGACCAGATCAGTGCGAAATTCACCGCGGTCCGCGGAGCGGGATACGTAGCCTGGTACCCGATCGCGACCGAAGCCGCGAGTCTTTCGGAAGGTACAAGCGCATTCGATATCGTTGGCAGGTGGAAAGCACAGGAGACCCAATCCACTATGCATCTGAAGGTTTCGGTGCCGAGCGATGACGAAGGCGATAAACCTGAGCTTCTGGTCAATGCCACGACTTGCCCGACTGCGCTCGAAGTGCGGCACCAGTTCCAGGCGGATTGCACATACCGATCGCTGGGGATTGTCGTGCCAATGTTTTTGATCGCCGATTATGAGGTGTTGGACCGGAACACGGCCCAAGTTCATTTCCTGCGTGGCCACGACGCTGCGGCGACGAATTATGCAGATGCGGCGGAGAAGGCCGCTCCGTTCATCACTGAGTGGTTCGGGAAAGCGAGAAGCAAAGCGCAAACCGCCGATCTGGCCGACCCGAACGCGCCGCCCTTTGAGAGCGGCTCGCTTCTGCTGACGCCGCTGACCAGCACGGACCCCAAGCTGGCAGGGCTTACTGCGGCGCACCAGCTAACTCACGCGGCTGTTTTCTCACCACGACCATGGATTTACGAAGGCCTGGCTCATTTCGCGCAAGCAATCTATCTGGAACATCTGAGTGGACGGCAAGCCGCGGTCGATTACATGGGGTTACACCGCTCCGCGTTGAGCGTGGTTGAGAAAGAAAAAGAGAACCTGACAACCGCCTCCAGATCCGAAGATGAAACGCAGCGGTCGTTAGTGAACACAGTCGATGAGGAACTTTACCGCAGCAAAGCGATGTGTGTGTGGTGGATGCTGCGCGACATGGTTGGCGACCCGGCCCTGAAAAAAGCTCTCGCATCTTATCGTCCCGATGAGGATACCGAACCGTCCTACATGCAGCGCTTAATCCAGGCGCAGACGAAGAAGGAACTGGAGTGGCTCTTCGACGACTGGGTTTACCACGACCGCGGCTTGCCCGATTTCAAAATAGAATCAGCTTTCACGCGCAAGACCGCGCCCGGAGCTTACATACTTACCATCACGGTGAATAACCTGGGCGCGGCGGGGGCGGAAGTTCCGCTCACGGTGAAGTATGCCGGTGGAGAAGTCGCTCAACGGCTGGTGGTGCGCGGCAAAAGCAACGGCGTGATTCGCGTTGAGGTTCCGAAGGCGCCAGAGGAAGTTTCCGTGAACGACGGCAGCGTGCCGGAGCGCGAAACCACGAACCACGTGTTCAAGATCGAGGCGAGCGACGATGCGAAATAGATGAGGCTCTAGACTACGTTACTCAATCGAGAACACTGCATAGACCGTCGCATCGCTTTTCACTTTCTGCGGAAACAGTTTCAGCTTCAGCTGAGAATTCGGCAAGGCTCCCAGCGAGGCAGAGACCTCAACCGTTTGCATTCCCCTCAACATTCTGGCTGCCGGCGCGTGGTTACTCGCATAGACTAACTCGCCCAACTTCGTCCCGAGCCCTTTGGCCATCTGCTCAGCGATCGCTCTGGCCTTGGACAACGCCAGGCTCCCAGCTTTCGCCTGGAGCGCCACGGGGTCGGCAACATTCCACTGCACATCGTCGACTTCATTCGCCCCAGCATTCACGCAGAGATCGACGATTGTCTGGGCTTGAGACGCAGGCACCGTGACGTGCCAAGACTGCTGGGCCTGAAATCGACGCTCCTTTTTCATGTCCTCAGTCCATTTCTCCTCGGCTTCCGCCCGCCCCAAACTCAACTTATCCGTTTCGACGTTTCCCTCAGGAACCTTCGCATTCAGCATTGCTTTCGTGATCTGCTCGGCAGCGCGCACATTTTCGTGAAACGCAGCGTCCTGGGTGGAAGCATAGTTGTGATATCCGACGGTGAGAACGGCAACTTCAGCATCCGCCGTCACAGAGTCGTCGGCGGTGACCGCGATGGTTTTGTTCTGACGATTGACCTGGATGTCTTGAGCCGACGCGATCCATGCGAACAAAAGCAGAGCGAGTACCAACACTTTTCGTTCCATAACCGCCTCCTTTGTCCTTGTCTACAACCTAAGACTTTCATGCTGCCGAGATTCAGCGGTGAGCGCTCGTAACCCTGACCAGCACCTCCAGCTTCGCAGCCGCCGCGCCGGAATCGATCGACTTCTCCGCCACGGGAATCCCATCCGCCAAGCGGTCTGCGCATCCGGCCGCTACTAGCGCCGCCGCGGAGTTCAGCACCACAACGTCGCGGCGCGGAGATTTCTTTCCGCTTAAGACCTCACGAACAATGGCGGCATTCTCCACGGCATCCCCGCCAGAAATCTCGGCCAGCGTGGCCCGTTTCATGCCGAACTCCTCGGGATCGACCTCGTAACTGCGCACGGTTCCGTCGCGGGCTTCGGCCACGCGCGTCGGCCCGGTGATGGTGATCTCGTCGAGCCCGTCGAGTCCATGCACTACCAGCGCGCGGTGCAGGCCCAGCATGCTGAGCGCTTCAGCCAGCTTCTCGACCATGTCGAGCGAGTACACGCCCACGACTTGTCCCGTAGCCTGCGCGGGATTAGTGAGCGGCCCGAGCAAGTTGAACATGGTACGCAGGCGCAGTTCGCGCCGCACCTTCTGCACCTGCTTCATCGAGGAATGCAGATCGGGCGCGTATAGAAAACACATTCCGACTTCGCGCAGGCATTGCGCCGCACGTTCCGGGGTCAACTGGATGTTCACGCCCAGCGCCTCCATCACGTCCGCCGAGCCGCACTTTGAGCTGATGCTGCGGTTACCGTGCTTGGCCACGCGCACTCCGGCCCCGGCGGTCACGAATGCCGTGGCCGTCGAAATGTTGAAGGTTCCGCTGGCGTCGCCGCCCGTTCCGCTGGTGTCAACGAGAGATGATTCAGTCAGCGCATCTCGACCGGTGCCGCTGAGGTCGAGGGCGCCGCGGGATACGATGGGCAAAGGCGTGGCTGCGGCGCGGATTGCCTCGGCGAAGCCGACGATCTCCTCGACCGTTTCACCTTTCATGCGCAAAGCCATGAGCAGCGCCGCAATCTGCGCGTCAGTGCAGCTTCCGTCAAGCACCTCCGCCATCACTTCACGCGCTTCCGCTCGTGCCAAGGATTGGCCGTGGTTGGCTACGCGATGAAGGGCGTCGAGGATCATATGCAACTCAAATGCTCCGACTGGAACACTAAAAGCGATTCTTCCAGTACCGAGCGATGAGGACCCGGAGCTTGTGCGAGACAAAACTTTACCCGAACTGACGAACTCTTTACCACTTTCCCGCGGGAATGGTGTTCCTATAAGTGTACGCACATCTCATTTCCAGAGGTGCCGACAGAAACGATCGAGTGACAATGCAACGTGCTTGGGGGAAGAGTCATGAAAAGCGCTCTCGTCGTAATGTTTTTTGCGGCATTGGCGTTTAGCCAAACGCCGTCTGGCACCGCGACATCGGCCTGTGGTCCCAAGAATGCCAGCTTCGATGTGAAGCTGGACAAGACCCAACACGCGCTGGCCCAGCCCGATTCGGGGAAGGCGCTGGTTTACTTTATCCAGGAAAAGGGTTCGGACGCCTTCGCCGTGACGACGAACATCGGGATCGACGGAGCATGGGTGGGAGCAAACAAGAATAGCTCCTATTTCGCCGCCTCCGTAGTCCCGGGAGAGCATCACGTGTGCGCGAACGTGCAGTCTCATCGGGGGCATCCCGTGGGGCTTGTGCATTTCACGGCCGAGGCAGGAAAGATTTATTACTTCGACGGGCGCGTCGTTTACGGTGCAACGTCCGATTTATATTTCTTTCTTGGCATAGTCGATAGCGACCAGGGCAAGTATCTGATTGACTCCCTCCCTCTCAGCACGTCGACGCCCTCGACTCCGAAGAAAGACCAGTCCTCTCCACAGCATTAGCTCCCGATGATTCTGCAAGGGAAGCATGGTAGTGGGCTACTTTCAAAGTAGCCCACTACCGGGAAGCATCACGGTTTGCCCTAATCCTCTGCCCTTCTATAAAATCAAGGGTTTGCTGCCCTCAGTTCAAAGCCGCAAGCAGATTCCTTCCGATTCTTAGCTAACGAGCAACGAGCGAAGATCGTCATTATGAAAATCCACGAGTACCAGGGAAAAGCGATTCTCAAGAAGTATGGCGTGACGGTTCCGCGTGGCACGATGGCCACTTCGCCGGAGGAAGCCGAGGCCGCTGCCCGCGAATTGTTCAGCGCCGGCGCGACCGGAGTCGTGGTCAAGGCGCAGATTCATGCTGGCGGACGCGGCAAGGGTGGAGGCGTAAAGATTGCCAAGTCGGTCAATGAAGCGGGTGAACTTGCCCGCAAGATGCTAGGCATGAAACTGGTCACGCACCAGACCGGACCAGAAGGCCGCATCGTAAGGCGCTTACTGATCGAAGAAACTCTGCCGATTGAAAAAGAACTTTACCTCGGGATACTCGTCGACCGGGCGGAGGGCAAGCCGGTGTTTATGGCCTCAGCTTCTGGCGGAATGGAAATCGAGCAGGTCGCCGCGGAAAATCCCGATGCCATTCTGAAGCAGCACATCGATCCCGGCATGGGTTTGGAAGCGTTCCAGGCCCGTAAGATGGCATTCAAGTTGGGACTGAGCGCCAAGCAGATCAATCCCGCGGTGCAATTTCTTTCAAATCTTTATAGAGCGTTTCTCGACACGGATGCCTCGCTCGTCGAGATTAATCCCTTCATCACCACCACCGACGGCCGGCTGTTCGCGCTCGATGCCAAGATGACATTCGACGACAATGCGCTCTTCCGCCATCCCGACATTCGCGAACTGCGAGACATTACGGAGGAAGATCCGCTCGAGGTGGAAGCTTCGAAGTACAGCCTGAACTACATTAAGCTCGATGGCAGCGTCGGGTGCATGGTCAACGGCGCGGGGCTGGCAATGGCGACGATGGATATCATCAAATACGCCGGAGGCATGCCTGCAAACTTTCTCGACGTGGGCGGAGGAGCCAATGCCGAGCAGGTCGCGCATGCGTTCGAAATCCTGCTCAGCGACAAGAGCGTGAAAGCGGTGCTGATCAACATTTTTGGCGGCATCCTGCGCGTGGATACGCTGGCGACGGGCGTCGTAGAAGCCGCGAAGAAGACCAACATCCAGCTTCCCGTGGTGTTGCGCCTTGAAGGCACGAACGTGGAAGAGGGCAAAAAGATTCTGATGAACTCCGGATTCAACTTCGTCGTCGCAGACACGATGAAAGACGCGGCAGACAGAGTTGTTGCCGCAGCTAGAGGTTAGGGCGCATGAGGAATCATATTTATGGCAATCCTGGTCGATAAGAAAACGCGCTTGATCGTGCAAGGCCTGACCGGACGCGAGGGCACCTTCCATGCGAAAGCCTGCGCCGCCTACGGAACGCAGGTCGTCGGTGGAGTCACGCCGGGCAAGGGCGGCACGATGCACGAAGGCTGGCCTATTTTCAACACGGTGCAGGAAGCCGTTGAAAAAACCGGCGCCGACACGACCGTAATTTTTGTCCCTCCGCCGTTTGCCGCCGATGCGATCATGGAGGCAGCCGACGCCGAACTTGACCTCATCGTCTGCATCACCGAGGGCATCCCCACGCTCGACATGGTGAAGGCCTGGGAGTTTCTGCAGAACCGACGCTCGCGCCTGATTGGGCCAAACTGTCCAGGGATTATTTCACCCGGCAAATGCAAGATCGGAATTATGCCCGGATCGATTCACAAAGAAGGAGCAATCGGCATCGTGTCGCGCTCAGGCACTTTGACATACGAAGCCGTGCACCAGCTTACGCAGCGCGGCGTCGGACAATCCACGGCGATCGGGATTGGCGGCGATCCGATTATCGGAACCAACTTCGTGGATGCGCTGGATCTGTTCAATCGCGATCCTGAAACCGAAGCAGTGATCATGATCGGCGAGATCGGTGGCGACGCCGAAGAAACCGCGGCGGAATTTGTGAAAACTCACATGAAGAAGCCGGTGGTTGGCTTCATCGCCGGGCAGACTGCGCCTCCCGGACGCCGCATGGGTCACGCCGGTGCAATCATCTCCGGCGGCAAGGGCACAGCCGCGGAGAAGATCAAAGTGATGGAAGCGGCCGGCAT
>DATHOK010000271.1:0-5568 GCA_035484995.1 Verrucomicrobiia bacterium
TTGCCAGCCATCCGCACAGAACGCGAATAAACGATGCCGCTCAAAGAAATCACCGCGATGTCGGTCGTGCCGCCGCCGATGTCGACCACCATGTTTCCGCTGGGCTCCGTAATCGGCAGTCCGGCGCCGATTGCCGCCACCATCGCCTGTTCTACCAGGTGCACTTCACTGGCTTTGGCGCGATAGGCCGAGTCCATGACCGCGCGCTTTTCTACCTGCGTAATTTCCGAGGGCACTCCAATCACGATCCGTGGATGCACCAACATCTTCCGGTTGTGCGCCTTCTGGATGAAGTAGTTCAGCATTTTTTCCGTGACTTTGAAGTCGGCGATCACGCCGTCCTTCATGGGTTTGATGGCCACGATGTTGCCCGGCGTCCGGCCCAGCATCTCTTTCGCCTCTTTGCCCACGGCTTCCACTTCGCCCGTGTTCTTGTTGATCGCGACAATCGAGGGTTCGTTGACCACGATGCCTTTGCCGCGCGCGTAGACCAGAGTGTTGGCCGTGCCCAGATCGATGGCCAGGTCACTTGAGAACAAGCTGAACAGAGACCTGAGGTTGTGTGAATGGGATGAATGAAATCCGTTCTTTGACATTGACGAAGCTCTTCTGGCGATCCACATTGATCGCATTGTCTCCGGGCGAACCCGATTTGCGCCATCCGGCGCGGCTGCATCTTCTCTCTAGTCTGTGAGTCTCTAGTCTATGAGTCTCTAGTCTATGAGAGTCTCCGCAACCCTGCCGGGACCGAAGGTTCCTCGTACTCCTGACCGGAACCCTGCCGCCACCTACTGAATAATGATCTTCTTCTGCTGCGTGTTCACTCCGCCCTGAGCCGTCTGCGCGGTCACCGTGATCACCGCTTCGCCGGTCGCCAAAGGCGGTGTGAAGTAATGGAACGTCCCGTCGGTCGTGATCATCGGGACTTCCCGCCCATTCACCATCACTCGAGCCCCAATCTGCGTCTTCCCCGTTACTTCAATCACGTGCCCATGT
Organism: Verrucomicrobiia bacterium; assembly: GCA_035484995.1. Taxonomy (GTDB): domain Bacteria; phylum Acidobacteriota; class Terriglobia; order Terriglobales; family Acidobacteriaceae; genus Sulfotelmatobacter. Next base: position 997 of record DATHOK010000271.1, read on the forward strand.
TGAATGAACGGATCCAGCTCCAGATCAATGGCTTCCGTCTGCTTGCCCTTGGGAATGATGGTAAAACGATTCTTCTCGCTCTCCACCGATTCCTTTCCCGACGCTTCGTACGACTGTACCATCCAGTAGTACGCTCCTTCGCCCAAGCTTGTAACCGTAACATCGGCGGTGTTTACTTTCTTGTCAACCAGGGTAGAAGAAAAATAGGGATTCCGCGAAATCCGCAGCCGGTAACCCACCGCGTTCGCCATCGCCGTCCAGGAGAACTCCACGTCCTTGGTCTCTTCCCCAGTCGTGAAGATGGGAGCCATGTTGGCCGGGGAAATCGGCGTCGGCGGACCCGCATCCTTGGCTTTTTCCATGTGCGTCTGGGCCGCCTGGAAGCTTACTTTCTCCCAGTTGGCCAACTGCACGGTTTCGCCGTTACGGGACACTTCGCCGGTGCCCTTTTTCATCAGAATTTCATGTTGATCGAGCTTGGGATCGTTGTGAACTTGCGCCGTTGATTCCGGAGCCAGTGATGCTGTCGCCCCGTCCACAATGACCTGCGACTTCGATCCTTGGGAATAGGTGGCCGTCGAAAGATCGACGGTTCCCGTGCTCACGGCCACGGCCACGTTGGTCTGCTGCTGGTCGTTGGCCGAGTTTTCTTCAATCACGATCAGCGAATCCTGTTTCACCGTATAGCTGGTGCCGTCGTTGAACACCACCTTCGCCATACCCTCCGAGGCGGTCTGCACTACATCGCCTTTTTCCAGGGGAATGTTGTAATCCGCCGCCACCCAGCTATTGCCGTTGCCCTTCTTCACTCGTACAGTGCCATCGAGCGCGGTAAAATGCGCCTGCTGCGCAACGGAAACTCCGCTACCCGCAGCCGGCGCCATGCCCGCCACTCGCTCCAAAGCGCGGCTGGCAAAGTTGCTCGTCGCCCTGAGGCCGCTCTCGGTAAATTGCGGGAACGTAAAGCGCATTGCGACAAAAAACACCGCGGCTCCAGCCACGATCAGCAGTGCCACACTGCGATACGTGACCGTTTTCCACGCAACGTGGATGCCCGGTTTGCGAGTCGACGAAGACACGTGAACCTAAAAACCTTAATGACGCCTATGGAATTAAGAGGTGCTTCAACGGTATCACAAGGTCGTAACCGCAAAAAATGAGTAATCCCCGGCGAACGTTACCTTCGTTTGTGCTCCCGCCTTAAAGTTTTTTCGCGTCCTCTGATTTGCTTAGAGAGCTGCGCCGTCATGACATCCCCGCTCCTTTCCGCAATTCTTCTTCCTCGTGTCCATAGGTTCTACAACCGCCTCGACGCCCCGCCCTTTGGCCCGCAAAGAACACGGGCCTCGAGATGACAAAGAGTTGAGTAATGAGGCCGAGGCCAACTAACCGACCCACCTTGCCGCACCTTCCCCACCCCCTGTAGCATCAATATCCAGGCATTCATAAGGAGCACTCATGGCCACCGACACCCTGACTTCCCCGGCTACGCAAAGCCACACCCCAACCAGGATCGTCAAAAACTTCATCGACGGCGAGTGGGTCGAATCCTCTACTGGCGAGACCTTCGAAGACCGCAACCCCGCCGACACCCGCGAAGTAGTTGGCATCTTCCAAAAGTCAGCGAAGGCTGACGTTGACGCTGCTGTGGAAGCTGCCAAACGCGCCTTCGCCAAGTGGCGCCTGGTCCCAGCACCGCGCCGCGCCGAGATTGTCTTCCGCGCCGCTGAGATTCTCATCGAGCGCAAAGAAGAATATGCTCGAGAAATGACCCGCGAAATGGGCAAGGTGCTCGCCGAAACCCGCGGCGACGTCCAGGAAGCCATCGACGCCGCCTATTACAACGCCGGTGAAGGCCGCCGCCTCTTCGGCCCGACCGTCCCCTCTGAAATGCCCAACAAGTTCGCGATGGCTGTGCGCCAGCCCATCGGGGTCTGCGGCATGATCACACCCTGGAATTTCCCCATGGCGATTTCTTCATGGAAGCTGCTGCCAGCTATTGTCTGCGGCAACACCTGCGTCATCAAGCCCGCGCAGGACACTCCGCTTTCCACATTCAATCTGGTCCGCGCCCTGAGCGATGCTGGCCTACCCAAAGGAGTAATCAACGTCGTCGCCGGTTTCGGTGCGGAAGTTGGCACTCCGCTCGCCGAACACGCCGACGTACGCGCCATTTCTCTGACTGGATCTTCCGCCGTCGGCCGCATCATCGGCGGCATCGCCGCCAAAAGTTTCAAACATTGCTCGCTGGAACTCGGCGGCAAGAATCCCATGATCGTGCTCGACGACGCCAACCTAGACCTCGCCATCGAAGGCGGCCTCTGGGGCGGATTCGGCACCACCGGCCAGCGTTGCACCGCCACCAGCCGCATCATCGTGCAGAAAGGCGTCTATCGCGAGTTTGTCGAGCGCTACGTAGCACGCGCCAAGAAACTCAAGGTCGGCAACGGCCTCGACAAAACCACCGAGATGGGTCCGGCCATCAACGAAAAACAACTTCAGACCGACCTCAGCTACGTCGAGATCGGCCGCAACGAAGGCGCAAAGCTGCTCTGCGGCGGCAATCGCCTCGACAAAGGCGATTACCAGTACGGCTGGTTCATGGAGCCCACCGTCTTCGGCGACGTCGATTCTAAGATGCGCATCGCCCAGGAAGAAATCTTCGGCCCTGTCGTCTCCATCATCCCCTGCAACGACCTCGAAGACGCCATCGAGATCGCCAATGGCATCGAGTACGGACTCTCTTCCGCGCTCTACACCAAAGATGTGAACAAGGCCTTCGCCGCGATCCGCGACCTCTATGCCGGCATCACCTATATCAACGCACCCACAATCGGCGCGGAGGTGCACCTGCCCTTCGGCGGCACAAAAGCCACCGGCAACGGCCACCGCGAAGGCGGCATCGGCGCCATCGACTTCTACACTGAGTGGAAGTCCGTCTACGTCGATTACTCCGACAAACTGCAAAAGGCCCAGATCGACCGAGCCGACTAAACGGCGTCACCAAGTGGTCAGTGGGCACTGATCAATGGCCAGTCCAAAGATGTCGATCGATTTTACTGGCCACTGGTCCCTGACCACTGCCCACTGATCTCCTCGGGTACCTCGGTAATCTTGTTCATGTGCCTTCCATAACCTACCGTCAACGCTTGGGGTTTAATCCGTCCTTGCTCTAAAGATGGGTTCATCGTGCTCAAACTGCACTTCAGTTCTCGACCTGCCGCGAGTATCAAGCGGATTCTCGCATCGACGACTCTGGCGTTCTGCCTGATCGCTGGGTTCGCTCCCGTTGTGCTGGGGCAGAAAAGCCCGAAGGTCACCCGCAAAGTGCTCTCAGAAGTGAAGCCGGCGTATCCTGCGACTCTGAAGAACCTGCACATTGAAGGACTCGTCCGCCTGACTGTGATTGTGCTTCCGAACGGTAACGTGGCGAAGATTAATGTTCGGGGCGGAAACCCGATCCTCGTCGAGAATGCAGTTAAAGCCGTGAAGGACTGGAAATATGCTCCCGGCGTTTCTCAAACCGAGGAGGAAGTCGTCCTCAATTTCACCGACAAATATTAGGGTACGTGTAGGTTCTTCCTTCTTCACCGGCCGCTCTTCCCTTCGATTTTCCTGCAGTGGACTCCTGTACAATCTGTAGCGAGCGCGAGCTGTCCGAATGCCCGTCACCCAGGCCCACCAAGTCGCCGCTGCTAAGCGTCTGGAGAACGTTCGCTACGCCATTCGCGACCTGGCCTGCGTGGCCGACGAAGTCATCAAGCAGGGACACAAAGTTCTACCCCTGAACGTCGGCGACCCGCTCAACTTCGATTTCCAGACTCCTCCCCACATCGTCGAAGCCGCTTACAAGGCCATGCGTGACGGCAAGAACGGCTACGCGCCATCTCCCGGCATCCCCGAAGCACTCGAGGCAATTCGCGGCGAGGCTACGCGCAAAGGCATCACCAGCGTGCAGGATGTCTTCGTCACTTCCGGCGTAAGCGAGACGGTCGATCTCTGCATCAGCGCTCTGGTCAATCCCGGCGAGGACATTCTCACGCCAAAGCCCGACTACCCGCTCTACTCGGCCGTCCTGTGCAAGCTGGGCATCGCGCTCAACCCTTACGACCTCAACGAAGACGACGCCTGGCAGCCCGAACTAGCAGATATCGAACGCAAGCGAACACCACGTACCCGCGCCATCGTGCTGATCAATCCTAATAATCCGACGGGGGCGCTATGCTCGCGGCAAATGCTCGAGCATGTTGCTGAAATAGCGCGCCGCCACAACCTGGTAGTCTTCGCCGACGAGATCTACGACAAACTGATCCTGCCTGATTCGAACGGAGACGTCACACCCCACCTCGCCTTCGCCGCCGTCGCACCCGACGTGCCCTGCATCACCTTCGGCGGCATGTCGAAAAACTATCTAGTTCCAGGATGGCGCATCGGCTGGGGCATCGTCTCGGGAGACGCCACGGCAGTAAAGCCCTATACCGAAGGCATTCACCGCCTCCTGCGCGCCCGTCTCTGCGCCAACCATCCTGAGCAATACGCCATCAAGCCCGCGCTCGAAGGACCTCAAGACCA
>DATHOK010000272.1:0-6967 GCA_035484995.1 Verrucomicrobiia bacterium
GCAAGAGCTGAGTTCTCGTCCATCATGCGGGTAAGCAGCGTCTGGTCGAGTGATCCCCAGTTCACGCCGATGCGCACCGGCTTCTGATACTTCACTGCCACTTCGATCATGGTGCGGAAATTCGAGTCGCCGGTGCGTCCAATGCTGGCGTTGCCGGGATTGATGCGGTACTTGGCGAGGTCGCGGGCGCACTCGGGATACTTCGTGAGCAGCACATGCCCGTTGTAGTGGAAGTCACCGATGATAGGCACCCGCACGCCCTGCTTGTCGAGTTCCTCAACGACTCGGGGAACCGCAGCGGCGGCTTCTTCATTGTTGACGGTGACCCGCACCAGTTCCGACCCGGCGCGGGCCAGCGCCGCGCACTGCTGGACGGTCGAAGGCACGTCCGCGGTATCAGTGTTGGTCATGGATTGCACCACAATCGGTGCGTCCGAGCCAACGCGCACGCCTCCAACGACGACAGTAACGGTTTTTCTGCGTGGAATCATAGCCATGGGAACCTTTATTTTAGCACGCGTAAATGGGGGCCCGCTGGGCGCGGAGTGGATGAACCATGCTGCCCAATGTCAGCCGAAAAGCTCACTGTGCGAGCCCATTCGAACTAATTGCAAAACCTTCGCATCCGGCTTGCGGTAGATCAACAACAGGTCTGGCTTGAGATGGTATTCACGGTGGTCGCTCCAGTCGCCGGATAGCCCGTGGTCCCGGTTCTTCTCCGATAGAGGCCTATCGTCCGCTAGGAGGGAGGCGATGTCAGAAACGAGAAAATCAATGTCGCGCCGGTGTTGACCGCGCTTCTCGCGTCTGAGTCGCGGCGAAACGCGCCGGTGCGCTCAATCTTCCGCATTCAAGTCGCTCATCAGTTCGGAGACGCTATTGAAAGCGGTCAGGCCCCCTTTGCGCGCTTGGTGCATTGCGGCCGCGGTTGCAGCTTTGGGAACTTTCACTTCGAAGGGTAGTGCCTTCTCTACAGCCACACGCGTCAGTAGGACACGCACTGCGTCAGACACGGACAGTCCCATGGCAGCCAACGTCTTGGCGGCCTGGGTCTTGATCCGCTTTTCCACTCGAACATGAACCATCTCGGTCGCTGCCATAAGTCCTCGCTGAGATACATTGTATCTCACATCAAGTAAGGGGTCAACACGGTGTCGTGACCTTCTGGTACTCTGCCTAATCATGCGACTTCCCCAAACTTTCTTCCTCATCGTCACAGTGACCGGTTCCATCTTCGCCCAAAACGCTAAGCCCGTCGCCGATCGCCTTGCCGCCCAGAACGCGCTTTTCGATGAGTACTACGAGACCGATCTCCGCAATTTTCCCGAGCGCGCCACCGCCTACGGCGACTACCGCTACAACGACAAGCTAGCCGAGTACTCACTCGACGCCATTCGCCAGCGCCACCAGTCCGACGAGACGTTCCTTGCCCGGATTGAAGCCCTCCCAAGCACTGGCTTCTCCGACCAGGACCAACTCTCCCACGATCTGCTGGTTCGCGTGCTCCAGCAGCGCATCGCCGATTTCGACCTCAAAGAGTACGAGATGCCGATCAATCAGCAGAATGGCATCCATACAAGCTTGGCGGATATGCCTCTGTCGATGCCCTTCGACTCCGTCAAACATTACGAGGATTACATCGCGCGCCTTCACCAGATCCCCCGCGTCCTCACCCAGACCACCGAAGTGCTTCGCGCCGGCATGAAAGACAAGCTCATGCCCGTCCGATTCCTCGCCGAAAAACTTCCCGTGCAGTGTCAAGGAATTATCGATGCTGACCCTTTTCTGCTCCCAACAAAGAAATATCCTGCGGACATTTCCCCTGAAGACCAGAAGCGCCTGACCCAGCAGATCACCGAGGCCATTAATACCGATGTCGTTCCCGCCTATAAGGCGTTCGCCGCGTTTCTGAGCACGGAATACGCCCCTGAAGGCCGCACCACTCTTTCGATCACTTCCCTGGCAGACGGCGAGAAGCGCTACGAAAACGACATCTACGCCCGCACCACCACCCGCATGAAGCCGGATGAGATCCATCGACTCGGCCTGCGCGAGATTGCCCGCATCCAGGCCGAGATGACGGCTATCGCCAGGAAGGAAGGTTTCGCCGACCTTGCTTCTTTCCGCGCCTCACTCAAAACCAATCCCAAATACATTCCTACATCTGCCGATCAGATCCTCGACGACTTTCGCCACTACATCGCTCAGATGGAACCGAAACTCCCGGAACTCTTTGGGTTGCTCCCAAAGTCACCAGTAACTGTCGAAGCCATACCGGCCTTTCAGTCCGCCGCCGCAACCCATTACGTCACCGGCACGCCCGATGGCAAGCGCCCCGGCCGCGTCGTGGTCGCAACCTCCAACTTCGCCGAGCGTTCGATGATTGATGATGAGGCCGTCGCCTACCACGAAGGCGTTCCCGGACATCACATGCAACTATCGGTGCAGCAGCAGCTCACGGGGCTACCCAAATTCCGCCTCCATGGTCTTGGGTTTAACGCCTACATCGAAGGCTGGGCGCTATACGCCGAGGAGCTCGGCAAAGAGGTCGGCTTCTATCAGGATCCTGTCTCGGACTACGGCCGTCTTTCCTCCGAGCTGTTCCGCGCCGTGCGTCTGGTCGTCGACACCGGAATTCATTCGAAGGGATGGACCCGCGATCAGGTCGTGGAATTCATGCGCAAATCCGGAGCGGTCGACGAGCCCACGATCCAGTCTGAGACCGATCGCTACATCGCGTGGCCGGCGCAAGCCCTCAGTTACAAGCTCGGCCAGCTCAAGATCCGCGAACTTCGCGAACGAGCGAAGAAGGAATTGGGGCCCAAGTTTGACATCCGCAAATTCCACGACGAGATGCTCGATGGAGGAACCTTGCCGCTCGATCTTCTCGAGGCGCGGACCGATAAATGGATTGCGGAACAGAAGTCGAAGTAGCGGCAAGGCATCGCAGAAGGCGGCTTTCGGGCAGTCTGGCGCAACACAAATGCATCGCGCTTTGAGAGCAGACCTCTGGAGATAGCCCTACTGGAGCCGGTCCATGAGCCCCGGCAGCGTCTTCATCAGATCGTTGTAGATGACCATGACGGCGAACAGCACCAGGAAAACGAATGCCGCCTGGTAGACGCGCTCTTTGATGCGCAAGCTGACATCGCGCCGCATGAGTCCTTCGATGAAGAGGAACAGAATGACGCCGCCGTCCATGATGGGGATGGGCAGCAGGTTAAAGATGCCGAGGTTGAGGCTGATCCCGGCTGTCAACTCCATGAGCGGCGTCCAGCCCTTTTGCTGCGCCGCGTAGCCCGCATCCTGCGCGATACCAATCGGGCCGGAGACGGCTTTGAGCGATACCTTCCCCTGCACAATCTTCTTCGCCAGCTCCAGTATCAGCAGCGAGTATTTCTTGTTCTGCTCGAGCGAACGACTCAACGCCTCGTTAAATGGCAGGGTGGTAACCTTGGTTTCGCTTCGGGCAACGAATCCGAGCCGATATCTCTGCTCCTTCGGGTCTTCGGTTTTCCCCAACACGGGCTTCAGGCCCACAAGGCTCAAAGTCTGGCCATCACGCTTTACCGTAAGATCGACAGGAGTCTCCTTGGTTTGCTGGAGGCGTTCAATCATGGCTTCGATGGAAACCAGCGGCTTGCCATCCAGGGCAACAATTCTGTCATCTTCCTTCAGGCCGCCCTTGGCTGCAGGCGAGTTCGGCTCGATCTGGCCGACGATGACAGGGTCTTCCGGAAACCATCCCGCGGAGCCCACTTCGGAGGTAGTCACCGGTTGGGGGACAATGGTTTTCTCGAAGGTCTGATCTCCCCGCTGAACAGTGACCGTCAGAGGCTGATTGGGACTAAGCCACACCCGGGGCTGCAGCTGCTCCCAGGTTGGGTTCTCAATACCCTCGACCTTTACGATCCGGTCACCCGGCTGTAAGCCGACGCGGTCGGCCGGTGAGTCGTGCTTCACTCCCTCGATGACCGCCGGCTTGTCCAGAAATACCGGATACTCGTAATGCACCATGTAAACCGCGGTCAGCAGGAAGATGGCCAGCAGAATGTTCATCGCGGGACCGGCAATCGCGATCAGGAAGCGGTGCCACCGTGGGTGAGACATGAACTCGCCCGGGTCCCCGGTGCGCTCGTCCATGGGATTTTCGCCGCTCATCTTTACGTAGCCGCCCAGCGGGATGGCGTTGATGCGATAGTCCGTATCGCCTTTGCGGAAGCCCACCAGCCGCTTGCCGAAACCAATGGCGAACTGCTCCACCCGGACGCCAAGCAACTTGGCCACAGCGTAGTGGCCGAACTCGTGGATCAGAATCATGAAGCCCAAAACCACAGCCACGGCAGCGACAGAGATAAAGAAATCAGACATAAAAGAAGTACGGAACAGCTCTCCTGTTAGATTAGGTACTAAACCACAGATGCCGGCCGCGAGTGCGAGGTTCGCCGGCTTGTCTCCAAAACTCGTTGTTGAGCATATCGGCGGGCTTCGGCGTCGGCTTCAAGCACCTTTGTAATCGACTCCAGCGTCCCAGAATTAGATGCAGAAACCGCGGCTTCGATGATCCTGGGAATTTCATCAAATGAAATGCGGCCTTCAAGAAACGCAGCGACCGCAACTTCATCAGCAGCATTAAGTGCGACCGTCTTAGCCCCGCCCGCCTCCGCTGCTTCGTAGGCTATACGAAGACAAGGAAATTTACTCATGTCGGGAGGGCAGAAGTCCAGATGACGCAAGTTACTGACGGGGAAGCGCAGGTCCGACTGAATCCGCTCAGGATATGTTAGCGCGTAAAGAATCGGCAGCCGCATGTCAGTCACTGAAACCTGAGCCAGTATGCTGCCATCGATGAACTCAACCATGGAATGGATCGTCGACTGCGGATGCACCAGCACTTCCACCTTAGCCGGCGGCAAGTGAAACAACCGGCAGGCCTCAATTACCTCGAAGCCCTTGTTCATCAAGGTCGCCGAGTCGATGGTGATGCGCTTGCCCATTTTCCAAGTGGGATGATTCAGCGCCTGCTCCACCGTGATCGAGCCGAACTCGGACCGCGGTGTGTTCAGAAAGGGCCCGCCGGAAGCCGTCAGCCAGATGCGTTCCACTTCCTCCATGCGCCCGCCCCGCAGGCACTGGTGCACCGCGTTGTGCTCGCTGTCGATCGGCAGCAGCGGTTTGCCCTGCCGGCGCGCCTCAGCCGTGATCAACTCTCCAGCCGCGACCAGGCATTCCTTGTTGGCGACGCCGACAGTCTTCCCTGCCTTTACTGCCTCGTAGGTGGCCTCCAGCCCGGCTACGCCCACGATGGCGCTCACTACGAAATCGGCTTCAGGATGGGTCGCGACCTTCACCGCGCCCGCCGCTCCATAAACCACCTCGATTTCGCTAAGACCTGCTTGCTTCAAGCGCGCGCGCAGCGTATCGGCATCGGGTTCGGCGGCGATTGAAAGCACGCGAGGACGCCAGCGCCGAGCCTGCTCAAAGGCCGCATCCAGATTGGCGCCCCCGGCCAGCGCAACGATCTGAAAGCGCTCCGGATAGCTCTCTGCCACGCTCAGCGTGCTGCGTCCAATCGACCCCGTGGACCCAAGGATAGCAATGCGTCTCATGCAAAAAGTTCTTCAACGAGCCAAACAGCTATTTTACGCGTTACCAGGGCCGTGCGGGTGGGAAGAGTGCTGCCACGTAGAACCACAGTACCGGAGCGGCAAAGAGCAGGGCATCGATTCGGTCGAGCATTCCACCATGTCCCGGAAGAATGGTGCCCGAATCCTTCACTCCGGCTCCACGCTTGATCAGAGATTCCACCAGATCGCCAAGCTGGGCCGCGACATTGACCGCAACTGTCAGCAGAATAATCGGCCACATCGCAGGCTTCTCCAGCCCGAATAGGCCGTCGCGACGCCCGATCAGTCCCACCCGCAGCAGGAAAGAACTTATCTGAAGCGAGTGACTGAAGAGCAGACTAGTCACCAGCAAACTTGTGGCCAGCGAAGCAGCTGCACCCTCCCAGGTTTTTTTCGGACTGATGCGCGGCGCCATCAGGTGCCGACCCAGGGACCGGCCCACGAAATAAGCAAAAATATCTCCCGCCCAAACCACGAGAAGCAGATAAAGTATCCAGAACGCTCCAGCCCACTGCTGGCGAAGCTGCACCAGCATGGCCATGGGCAAAGCGATGTAGGCAAAGGCGAACGCCGAAGCAGCCGCCGCCGGATACGCGCTGCTCATCTGTGCCCGCCGCATGGCGATCGTCAGAAACAGAAAGGGAGCGAGTGCGGCGGCAAATCCTGCCCCAAGGACGAATTTCAGCACCGAGACTTGCGGCGTCTCGCCGATCGCGCTCGCCGCGAGCAACAGAAAGAACAATCCCACGAAGATGTAAGTCGGCAGGTGAAGCGGCACCACGCCGTAGGATTCGGTCAGCTTAAGAAACTCGTGGACCGTGATCAGCGCCACAGCTCCGGCCACGACAGCCAGCACCGGCACTGGCGCGCGCAGCACCAGCGACAGAACGATGGGAATCAGGACGACTGCGGTCGCGATGCGCTTTAGCAAGAAAAGTTCGTCACCTTACAAATCTTTGTCATTCCGAACCTGGCGGAAAGCCCGTGAGAGCCTGCCCCGAGCGAAGCCGAGGGGAGCCTACTGTTTTTGTCCATGCATCGGACGCTGGCTCTACTTATGAACCTTTGCGGGTTCCGCGTGCGCATCCCCATGGTTCAGTCCGCCGTAGCGCCGTTCCCGCTTCTGATACTCGGCAATTGCTTCCAGCAGATGCAAGCCGCGGAAATCCGGCCACAACGTTGGCGTCACATAGATCTCGGCATAGGCCAACTGCCACAGCAAGAAGTTGCTCAGCCGCATCTCGCCCGAGGTGCGCACCACCAGATCCGGATCGGGCAGGTTCCGCGTATAAAGATGACGACCCACCGTGTCTTCGTCAATGTGCAAATGTTCGAGGCCG
>DATHOK010000273.1:0-2329 GCA_035484995.1 Verrucomicrobiia bacterium
ATGTCCGGCGCAGCGTAACCTTGCCGTCCAAGATTGCCAAACAAGTCGAGGCTTTAGCCAAAGAACGCGATCTCAGTGATAACCGCGTCCTCGTGGAACTCATCGAGCAGGGAATTGAAGCCCGCCAGCAGAAAGAAAAAGCATTCTTCCAGTTGGCCGAGCGTTTCCGCGCCGCCGACGATCCCGAACAGGTCAAGCAGTTGGGTGACCAGCTAGGCCGCTTCGTCTTCGATAGATAGGCTCCCAAAAATACGAAACGTTCACGCGGCACCGCCCGACCGATGTCATCCTGAGGCAGCGGAGTTCTACGCCCTTAGGGGGGAACTCCCAACGAAGGACCTATGCATTTGGCCGGAGACTGGGCGCTGCGGACGAGTCCATAGTCCTTCGGCCCGCAAAGAACGCGGTCCTCAGGATGACAAGGGCGGTTATACTTGTGAATATGTCCGCTGCCCCACACAAGACCTTCTACCTCGAAACCTTCGGCTGCCAGATGAATGTGCATGACTCGGAAAAAGTCATAGGCACGCTGGTGCATGAAGGCTATCGCCAGGTGGAAACCGTCGAACAGGCCGACCTGATTCTGTACAACACCTGCTCCATCCGCGACAAAGCGGAGCAGAAAGTGTTTCATCGGTTGGCGGACTACAAGAAGCTGCTGTCTCAGGGCAAGAAGTTCGGCGTGCTGGGCTGCGTAGCCCAGCAGGAAGGCGAAAAGATTTTCGAGCGAGCGCCGCATGTCTCTTTAGTCTGCGGATCGGCGAGCTATCGAAAGCTCCCGCAGATGCTGTCGCAACTGGAAGCCGCTTCTCCCACGGAACCCGCCTCCTTTGACGAGGCGTCGTCCCGAAGCCGCGCGCTTTCACCAGCGGGGCGAGGGATCTCCCGCGCCGCAACTCTGTCCACCCTGGTCCGCATCACTGGACTCGACGATCGCGAAACCGACGAGTGTTTCGAAACCGAGTTCACGGCTCGCACCAATCCGCATCGCGGATACATCACGATCATCGAAGGCTGCGACAAGTTCTGCGCCTACTGCGTGGTGCCGTTTACACGCGGCAAAGAGCGCAGCCGCACTTCAGCGTCAGTGCTCGCCGAAGCGCGCCAGATGGCTGATCTCGGCTATACGGAAATCCAGTTGCTGGGTCAGAACGTGAATTCGTATAAGGATCCGGCAGGGAAGCTGGGTGGAGGGAAAAGCTTCGCCGAATTACTCGCGGCAGTGGGCGAGGTGCCAGGGATTCGGCGAGTGCGATTTACCACTTCGCATCCCCGCGACTTCGGCCGCGACATCATCGAAGCCATCGACGCCGTCCCTACGCTGTGCGACCACGTCCACCTGCCGGTACAAAGCGGGTCGGACCGAATGCTGCAAGCCATGCAGCGTCTCTACACCCGCGAGCAATATCTCGAGCGCATTGCCTGGATGAAAGCGGCGAAGCGCGAAATCAGCATCACCAGCGACGTGATCGTCGGCTTTCCGGGAGAGACGGAAGCGGACTTCGAGGAAACTTTATCATTGCTCGATGAAGTCGGGTACGACTCGGTATTTACCTTCAAATACTCTCCTCGACCGAACACGCCATCCCTGGCCCTCGAAGATGCAATTCCAGATGAGGAGAAAGCGCGGCGTCTGGAAGTGCTAATGGCGAAGCAGAGAGAAATTCAGATCACACGCTACAAGAAATACATAGGAATAATCTCAGAAGTAATGGTTGAGGGAAGAAACGACTCGCGCGGACAGTGGATCGGCCGCACTTCGCAAAACAAAACGCTGAACTTCACGGCGCCGGAAACGGCTGCTCCCAACGTGGGAAGCTACGTCCCAGTGAGAGCCAGAGCCAGCTTTCCCAACAGCCTGGTAGGCGAAATGGTGGTATAAAAAGCGGAGAGGATGGGCTGCCGGGCGCCCGGCACACCCGTTGAGGAGGGTCACGATGGAAGTAGAGATGACGATCCGCGGACTTTTGATGGATCCAGTTAGCAATATGCCGATCGTGATCCTTAAGGATGTGGCTGGGGAGAGTGTGCTGCCCATCTGGGTGGGGGTTTACGAGGCCAATGCGATTGCTTTGGAGATGGAGAAGGTGAACACGCCGCGTCCGATGACGCATGATCTGATCAAGAACGTGCTGACTGGGCTGGAGACGCAGGTGCATAAGGTTGTGGTCACCGAGCTGAAGGAAGACACGTTTTATGCGGTGATCTGGCTGGAGCGCGGGGGCGAGGTGATCAGCGTGGACTCTCGTCCGTCGGATGCGCTGGCGCTGGCGCTGCGGGTGGATTGTCCGATATTTGTGGATGAAGTGGTGCTGAAGAATTCGAAGCA
>DATHOK010000274.1:0-9699 GCA_035484995.1 Verrucomicrobiia bacterium
GTTGGCAGGTTCATGCAACGCATCGGCTCCCGCTGCCAGATTTACTGCCGGACAAACCGCCACCACTCCGCGAAACTCGGCTGGACCTTCGCTTCCCCACTCTCCGGCCAGCTTCAACACCAGATTACCGCCCATGGAAAACCCAATCAGCACGAAGCCAGGAATCCCATCGCGCTCGACCAGGTTGCGCGCCACCGCCGCCACATCGGCAGAACGGCTGGAGTTGTAAAGCGTAGCTGCGCAATGATCCATGCCGCCGCAGTTGCGCTGGTTCATGCGCACCACGTTCATGCCCGCGGCAAGGCCGTTCCGGGCGATGCCCAGCATGTATTGCGATTCGCTCGATCCCTCCAGCCCATGCACCACGATCAAAGTCAGTGCCCTCCGGTCCTTCTGCCAGTGACAATGGCACAACACGGGAATGCCGGGTTCTACCTCGATCAGGCGCTGCTCCGCAGGGGGCAGATCGATTCGGCGGGGAAGAAAAAAAGCAGCGAGGGTCTGCACATGCCCGCCCCGCAGCCCGGGGCGCGGACGGAAGACCGAGGGCACGAACGCCAGCGGCTTCTCCGTGACCGCGTCCTCGAACTCAGCTCTTGATGGAAGTCCCAGGCGTCACCGCCATGATTTGCAAAGTAGGTTTGCGAAGTTCCCGCAAATTCATTCTAATAGCAGCAGCGGTTTCCACGGGAGTGACCCTCATGCCGATTTTTGAATACATCTGCCAGGAATGCCAGCACGAGTTTGAAACGCTGGTCTTCGGCCGCGATAAGGCCAAGTGCCCCAAGTGTGAAAGCCAGAAGCTGAGCCCGCAGCTTAGCGTCTTTGCCGTCTCCGCGAAGAGTACCGCTGGTTCGGCGAGCCCCACGGGCGCGTGCGGCTCCTGCGGCGATCCTCGCGGTCCCGGCGCATGCTCGCTCGGAGATCTCGATTAAAGCCTCATCCCTTAACTTACTCAGGAAATCAAACTTTCGGCATCGCTCTTGGGGTGACTGACGTTACCTTTGCTTCCCCACCCGGCGCTTCTACCATGCCCTACCTCCCTTTTTCGAATACCAAGGAGCATCGCATGGATCGCCGCAGCCAACAGCGCGTATTCGTTGATCTCCCCGTCCAGATCTATGGCATGGACACCTATTCGCGACCATTCACTCAGGCGGCCAGCCTGCGTTCCATCAGCGGACGCGGCGCCACTCTGCAGTCCGTGGACGCTCAACTCAAGCCGGGGGACGTGGTCGACCTTATTTACCAGGGTTCGAAAGCGCAATTCCGCATTGTGTGGTGCGGGAAGCCCGGAACCGAAATGGCCGGGGAAGTGGGACTCGAGAGTCTTTCGACCGGCGTGACGCTTTGGGATGTTGATCCGCTGCGCTGTGCTGCGTCGGTGGGTAAGGGGTAGCGGGGAGGGCGGGGGGAAGGCCGAAGCCCGCGCTGGGCGGGACAAGCGGAGTATGCACCGGAGTCGGTGCAAAAGCAAGTGCGCAGCAGAGCAGAGCGCGAATTCTCATCTGAGTTGCACACTATTTCACACTTGCCGCAGTCAGTTGGTGGAAGAGTTGCAATTTCTGGCATTCGGTGCTGTGGGGCGCTTCCTGAAATGCTACACGCGCGCAAACCGGATGGTCCGAACAGGGTTCTCATCGAAACTACCTTCAACACCAATCCAAGGCTGTAAACTCACCAGAGATGCGAGTGAGGATTCTCGGTTCCGCGGCTGGAGGCGCATTTCCGCAATGGAATTGTGCCTGCTCAAACTGTCGTTCCCTGCGCGCTGGCACGTTCCATGGAAAGCCGCGCAGCCAGACCCAGATTGCAATGACAGAAGACGGACGCTCGTGGTTTTTTCTCGGTGCATCTCCTGACGTGCGCGCTCAAATCGAATCCACGCCTGATTTGCATCCGCGCGACGGCGTGCGCCAGTCGTCGATCGCGGGCATTGTGCTGGCCAGCGCCGATCTCGACCACGTCCTCGGGCTGCTTTTGCTACGAGAACTTCAGCCCCTGCGCGTCTACGCCACCGCTTCGGTTCGCCGCATCCTCCGCGAAGACAACTCGATGTTCGGCATGCTGCATCGTATTCCTGATCAAGCCAAGTGGATTGATCTTGATTCGGGAAAGGAATTTTCCTTGTGCGACGCTCAAGGTGAGGACTCCGGTCTTTGCTGCCGCGCTTGGTCGTTGGACAGCCATTATCCTCCCTATGTCAGCACCGAACGGCAAATGCAACTTTCACCTGGCGAAGCATCCCTGGGCTTGTTCATCCATTCAACTTCCAACTCGCGCTTTGGCTATATGCCAGCTGTTCCTCGAATAGACGATGGACTGCTGCAGGAACTCGACGCCTGCGATGTCCTGCTCTTCGATGGCACGTTCTGGCGTGATGACGAACTGATTCGCATTCAGTGCGGCGGACAAACCGCGCGCCAGATGGGACACATCCCGGTCGAAAGCGCGCTCGTGAAGTTGGCGGCAGTGCGTCGCCCGCGTAAAATATTTATACACATCAACAACACCAATCCCATGCTGGACGAGGCGAGTCCCGAACATCGGCAAGTGCGGGACGCGGGCTGGGAAATCGCGGAGGATGGATGGCAGTTCGATCTGTAGAAGCCGAAACCGCATCGCAAGCTGCGGCACTGCTCTCGGGAGAGGAACTGCGCGCGCGATTCCAGGCCACGGGCGACGAGCGGTATCATCACCAGCATCCTTTTCATCTGTTGATGCACGAAGGCAAGCTCAGCCGTGGGCAACTGCAGGCATGGGCGCTGAACCGCTACTATTATCAAAGCATTATCCCGATCAAAGATTCGATCATCCTGTCGCGCGGTCCTGACCCTGTGTTCCGCCGCGCGTGGCGCAAGCGCGTGGTCGACCACGACGGCGATGCCACTAGCGAAGGCGGCCTCAAGCGCTGGATAAAGTTGGCCGAGGCCACCGGCCTCGATCCCAACCAAGTACGTGCCGGCAACGGAGTTCTTCCCGCAACCCGCTTCGCCGTCAATGAATACCTGAACATTGTGCGTAGCCGGTCTCTGCTGGAGGCGGTGGCTTCTTCGCTGACAGAATTGTTTTCGACCAACCTGATCACCTTGCGCATGGAAAAATTGCGCCAGCACTATCCCTGGCTCGCAGGAGGTCTGGATTATTTCGAAGCCAGACTTTATCAGGCGCCAGAGGATTCGCAATTCGCGGCAAACTATGTCTACGACAACGCGAAGACGAGAGCCGAGCAGGAGTTAGCGGTCCAAGCCCTGAGCGACAAATGCGACATTCTATGGGCTCAGCTCGATGCGCTCTACTTCGCTTACGTCGAGCCGGGATGGCCGCCTCCGGGTGCGTTTCGCACCGAGGCCCGTTAGCATGCCGCCTCCGGAAGACTCCGCGAAGCCGCGGCTCGCCACCGGCTGCCGCTGGCGGTCGGAGAAAGAAAGTAAAGCCAGCAGCAAACCAGAACGCGTGATCCTGTATCCGGAAGGCGCGCTTCGCCTGCGCGACACGGGCCTGCTGATACTCGAGCACTGCGACGGGAACCGCACCTTCGGCGAGATCATCGCGGAGCTCGAGGCCAAGTTCGGCGACGCGGATCCCGAGAAGATCCGCACCGACATCGGCCAGTTTCTTGAACAACTGCGTCAAAGGCGGATCGTCGATTATTAATCGTTCATAATTAGCTTCACCTCATTCACCTGTACCGATGATGATCCCTAACCCGCTGGCGCTCATTGCCGAGATCACCCACCGCTGCCCGCTGCACTGCGTCTATTGCTCGAATCCCCTGGAGCTTGCCGGAGCGAGTTCAGAGCTTTCCACCACAGAGTGGGCCGACATTTTCGAGCAGGCCGGCAAGCTCGGAATGCTGCACGCGCACTTCACCGGAGGCGAACCGCTGGCTCGTCCAGATCTGACCGAACTCGTGGCGGCCGCGCGTGACGCCGGCCTTTACACCAATCTCATCACCTCCGGCATCGGACTGGCCGAAACGCGACTGAGGGCGCTGGTCGATGCCGGACTCGATCACATCCAAGTCAGCTTTCAGGATTCGCGCGAGGACGCGGCCAACTGGATTGCCGGCGCCAAGGCACATGCGCACAAGATCGAATTGTCGCGACTTATCCGTCAACAGAAGCTGGCGTTCACCGTAAATCTTGTCGTCCACCGGCAGAATATCGATCACATCGAGGAGATGATGGCCTTCATCGAGCAGCTCGAGCCCGAGCGCATGGAGATCGCCCACACCCAGTATTACGGCTGGGCATTGCAGAACCGCGCCGCGCTTCTGCCTACGCGGGCACAGCTTGAAAAAGCCGCAGAGGCTGTAGCTGCCGCCGAAAAGCGCCTCGCCGGACGCATCCGCATCGATTCGGTGGTCCCTGACTACTATGCGCGCTTTCCCAAGGCCTGCATGGGAGGATGGGGACGAAGATTGATGCTCATCAATCCCGCCGGCAAGGCGCTCCCCTGCCACGCCGCGGAAGTCATTCCCGGCCTCGAATTCGAAAACATACGCCGGCAGACTCTGGAGTTCATCTGGAAGGAATCTTCCTCATTCCGGCGCTTTCGCGGAGAGGAATGGATGCCGGAACCCTGCCGCAGTTGTGACCAACGCAGCGAAGATTTTGGCGGATGCCGCTGCCAGGCTTTGCTGCTCGCAGGCAACGCCGCCGCAACGGATCCCGCCTGCTCGCTCGCACCCGCGCACCAAATCGTTGAGGCCGCGTTGGCGGAAGCCAATTCCAGTACTGCAGTTTCGCAGCCAGTCGCCGGTGCGTCATTCGTGCAGCTGCAACAGCGCGCCGCAAGCCTTTGGAGTTACCGCACCACTCCTGAGTAACCGGCAAACCTACCAGCGGAATCCGATCGTGATGGGACGAAAATCGGTGGTGATGCCGTTGTGCGATCCGTGCATGATGCGCCATTCCGCGTAGATTTCGACGCCGCTGGGCATCTTGCGCGTTACCCCTCCGCCACCATCGATTCCGAATTCGTTCAGGCTGGAATTGACAAAGCTGCCACTGATCGCAAGGCCGAAATTGTAATTCTGGCACGCGCCCCACCAGTTCCAGAACCCATTGCACGCCGAACCTGGAACCGTCGTGCTACCGCTCAAATTGCCGGCCCGATGGTAATAGGCCGGCCCCAGAAAGACATATCCGCCCCAGACCTCGTTCACGGGAACGTTGATGATGGGTTCGAGCGTCACTGCCAAAGCGTAGTTTCTGGAGCCGGTCGCCTGTGCCAGCTGTACGGTGGAGTCGCGCAGCGGCAGGTCGGCGAAGATTAAATCCGCACGCAGGCCCAAATACTTGTTCCCGTTCCTCGCCACGCCAGCGCTCCCTACAAGTCCTCCGCCTCTCACCCACGTCTTGGTCGAACCACTGTCAAGGTTGGCGCCCCCGCCCACGTTGAATTCCCAGTTCTTGTAGTCGTGAGGCCGAGCTTTCCGATGCGCCGTAGTGGACTCCTCAGCAGAGGCTTCCTGGCCGCTGGCCGGTTGCTGCGCAGCCTGGTCTGGGGTGGAAGGTGGTTGCGCCGCGGGCGCCGGAGCCGTAGGCGCCGGCGTCTGTTCCGCGGGCGGCGTCTGGGCGAACCCTTGCGCTCCCAACAGAATT
Organism: Verrucomicrobiia bacterium; assembly: GCA_035484995.1. Taxonomy (GTDB): domain Bacteria; phylum Acidobacteriota; class Terriglobia; order Terriglobales; family Acidobacteriaceae; genus Sulfotelmatobacter. Next base: position 5,610 of record DATHOK010000274.1, read on the forward strand.
GTAAAAATCAGCAGCCTCAGCGCAGTCGCGGTCAGGCTCGCGAACTTTCCCATCATCCGTTCTCCTCCCATAACCGGGCGTGGTGGCGGACCGTAAGCGCTCGGCATGAAGAGGCAAGAGGCGCCGTCAGTAAAGGTTCCGCTTCTGATTCCTCGCAAGCGGGCATTTGCCTGCCGCGGCGGGATCGCATCATATTACCAACTTTGATGCCGACTCTGCCCGGCATGCCGCCCGCGTACTGGCCAGGTTCTGATTAGAACATCATCCGACAGCGACCCATCGCTTTCCGCAAGCCGACTTTTCGTTGCTAATCCGCTCCGTGCCAATCTGGATCACTTCCAAATTGCCGTCCAACCGGAGTTTCTCTCGTCGCCTCAGCTCTTGCTCTTTCAAAGCGTGCGTTCCTCGATTCGACTTTCAGCAGAGCCGCCATTCGTTGACTGGAGAATGCCCGCTCCGTAAGATGAATCGACCCTGGAACCTCGGGTTACTAGTGATCGGCCAAACCATCTCGCACTACCGCATTGTCGAAAAGCTTGGTGGCGGCGGCATGGGCATCGTCTATAAGGCCGAAGACACCGAACTGGGCCGCTTCGTCGCGCTCAAATTCCTGCCGGATGAGATGTCGCAGGATCCGCAGGCCCTGGAGCGGTTTCGTCGCGAGGCGCGCGCGGCGTCTGCCCTGAATCATCCCAACATCTGTACCATCTATGAGATCGGCAAGCATGAAATCGGCAAGAGCGGTGAGCAGCTGTTCATCGCCATGGAGTTTCTCGACGGCGAGACGCTGAAGCATCGCATTGACGCCAAGCCGATGGAGAGCGAGACGGTGCTGGCGCTAGGCATCGAAATGGCCGATGCTCTGAATGCGGCGCACTCCAAGGGAGTGATCCACCGCGACATCAAGCCGGCCAACATTTTTGTCACGTCTCAGGAGCACGCCAAGATTCTTGACTTCGGGCTGGCCAAGGTTTCCTCCTCCGGTGGGCGAATTCCTGAAAGTGCAGTGATGCTCGAAGCTACGGCCGACGCCGGCCCCGCGCAGCTGACCAGTCCCGGCACGGCACTGGGAACGGTCGCATACATGTCACCCGAACAGGTGCGAGGAAAAGAATTAGACGCTCGCACGGATCTATTCTCGTTTGGCGTGGTGCTCTATGAAATGGCGACGGGCACCCTGCCGTTTCGCGGCGACACTTCAGGAGTGGTCTTCGAATCCATCCTGAACCGGACACCAGCGAGTCTGGCGCGACTCAACCCGGAAGTGCACCCGGAGCTGGAACGGATCATTGACAAAGCGCTCGAAAAAGATCGGGACACTCGCTACCAGCACGCCTCCGACCTGCTGGCCGACCTCAAGCGCCTGAAGAGACAAAGTGAATCGAGCAGAATCGTGGTGCAGGCGACGCCCGAGGCAAAGATAAGGACAAAGACCAACAAGGGCTGGACTTGGACCGCGGCGGGCGTTGCAGTTGTCGCGCTGCTGGCTGGTTTTGCGTGGTACCTGAGGTCCGGCAGGGCAGCGCAGATCGATTCAATTGCGGTTCTGCCGTTTACCAATGTCGGCGGGGATGCCACCGTTGACTACCTGGGCGACGGCATCACGGAGTCTTTGATTGCCAGCCTGACCCACGTTCCCGACCTGAAGGTAAAGTCACGCAACTCGGTCTTTCGCTACAAAGGAAAGGATGTAGACGCGCAGAAGGTCGGCAGCGAGCTAGGAGTGGCAGCCCTGGTCAGCGGGCGCGTGACTCCGCACGGCGACAACGTGGAAGTCAGCGCTGAGCTGACCGACGTCCGCGACAATACGGAGCTTTGGGGACAGCATTACAGTGGCAAGAGCACCGAGATCATCGTGCTGGAACAGCAGATGGCCGGCGATCTCGCGGCGAAATTGCGCTCGGGCATGAGCGGTTCCGAGAAACAGCTGGTCACCAAGCAGGGCACACAGAATCCAGAAGCCTATGAGCTGTATCTGAAAGGGCGTTACGCTTGGAGCAAGCGAACGGCCCCAGACCTGGAGACGGCAATCTCATATTTCAATCAGGCCATCGCCAAGGATCCCGGCTACGCCTTGGCGTATTCAGGTCTGGCCGATGTGTATACGGTTTTTCCGGTCTATGGCGCGAAGTCGAGCGATGTCATTCCCAAGTCGGACGCGGCGGCGCGCAAGGCGCTGGAACTGGATCCAACCTTGGCGCATCCGCATGCGGTGCTGGCCGGCAGCCTCATGGAGTACGACTGGAATTTTGCCGAAGGAGAGGCGGAGTACAAGAAAGCTTTCGAGCTGGATCCGAACGACGCATCTGCCCATCAATGGTATGCACAGGATCTCGGGTGGATTGGCGGGAGGGAGCAGGAGGCGTTGGCTGAGGTGGATCGAGCTCATCAGCTCGACCCCTTGTCGCCGATCATTAGCTCCAACGTGGGAGGGGTTCAGGGGATGGCACGGAAGTTCGACGACTCTCTTGCCACCTGCCAAAAGGTGGCCGCCGAGAACCCGACCTTCGCCCAGGTGCATTTTTGTTTAGTCCTGGCCTATTGGGGAAAAGGCATGTACCCGCAGGTGGTAGAAGAATACAAACTCATGGGTCAACTGGATGGGGACCCGAAGGACATGGAGTTTGCCTCTGCTCTCGAACAAGGCTTACACGCAGGGGGATGGAAGGAGGCCCTGACCAAAGGCATCGAGGTCCGGCTCGCACAGCGGAAGGCCGGCTATACCTCTGCGTACGACATCGCCGTTCTCTACGCTGGGTTGGGAGAAAAAAACGAAGTCTTTCGCTGGCTCACCGCCGCCTATGAAGAGCGCGATTACCAGATGGAGAGCCTGAGGACCGACTTCCGGCTCGATCCGGTGCGTTCCGACCCGAGGTTCGCCGAACTCGTGCGTAAAGTTGGGCTGCCGCAGTCATGACGGTAGCTGTACCGTTTCCCGGAATTCCGCCTTGCCTTTTGTGATCGCACTAACCCGCGATTGATCTAAACAGCCAGTTCTGGTGCTAACGATGTCGGCGAATGACGGTCAAACCGGAAGCCATCTGAGGACTCCTTGCCACTGTCACTACGATTCTCGCGGTGAGAAACGATAGCATCACTTAATCGACTGATTCAGTACGATAGGCAGAGTCTTTCGTAAATGGGGTATATCCGCAATCTGCCATTTGTCGGAGTTCAGCCTGTGAGGAACGCCCATTATGCTCTCGCTCCGTATCTTTCGACTCGCTCTCTTGCTCTCTTTCTTGGCTTGCGCGTGGGTCTCCGCCCAAACAAAGCCACACTTTACTTCGCCTCTGCCGACCGGTGTGCGCCTCGATCCCGCCGGTGAAGCGGTTGACCTGGGCAGTTTGCCGATCAATCTCCTGCTAACGCCTGAAAAAGACAAGGCCGTGGTCGTGCTCAGCGGCTGGCGTGAGCAGGGCCTTCAGGTTGTCGATCTGAAGACGCGGAAGGTCACCCAGACGCTCCTCCAGGATGGCGCGTTCTACGGCGCCGCTTTCTCGCCCGACGGCCATCGTCTCTGCGTCTCCGGGGGCAACACCGACAGGCTCTTCGTCTACGCGTGGAAGGACGGCGTGGCTACCATCGAGAACAAGTTCGACCTGGCGAAGGCAAAAACGGCAGACGGCACGGGCACAAGCTATCCGGCCGGACTGGCATTCTCGCCCAACGGAAAATTCGTTTATGTCGCCGAGAATGTCGGCGACCGGCTTGCGGTAGTGAACGCCGCGACCGGCGAGATCGCGCAACGGTTTTCCACTGATCATTATCCCTATGGCGTCGCGCTCACGACGAACGGTCAGGTGTTCGTCTCGGCGTGGGGCAGCAGCACCGTTTCGCAATTCCGAATCTTGACGGACGATAGCCTCGCGTATCTCGGCCGAATCGAGGTCGGCCGACATCCTTCGGCGCTGGCGGTGAGAGGAACAAGGCTGTACGTCACGCTCGCAGGCAGCGACCGTGTGGCTGTCGTCGACACGAAGCTGCGGAAGGTCACGCGCTATCTGCACGATGGCGCGCCTGGCGCACCGCCAGAGGGCAGCACGCCCAACGCTGTCGAGCTTAGCTCCGACGGCAATCGACTGTTTGT
>DATHOK010000275.1:0-11507 GCA_035484995.1 Verrucomicrobiia bacterium
TCGTCAAGTCGCGTGACCTTGTTGAAGATGGGAACGATATAGACCGGCGCAATCAGCACAAGGACAATCATGAAACTTATAGTGACAACGGCACCCCAAATCCACCAAGTGCGCTGCAGCCGCCGAACTATGCCAAACAGCAGAACCATCAAGATGCCACCGAGCACAAGATTCACTCCTAGACCTTTGAGCTGGTCACCCATCCAGGGACGGAAGCTCTGCGTGGCCAGCCCGTATTTATGTTCGCGGAAGTACTCTTCGTAAACCGAGAGTGGAAAACCTAGAATCGACGTGAGCAGGAGATACTGCACCCAGTAGACAATGGTGTGGACTGGCTTGAAGCGGGTGACCCTTTCGGCAAGGTTGCGCATCGCTGCAGACCAGCCAAGATTCAGCAGCAGAAGAAGGATGATAGCTCCGTAGAGAAAATCCCAGAGGATCATCCAATAGCCGCCCTCGAAGTAGGCATCCGAGCGCGCCTTGGCGTCGGCAGGAATCTGCGCCAGATACGCATTCGTAGCCGCTTCGGCGTTGAAGTTGGGGGAAGGCTGGGCTTCCGGCGGAACTTGAATGACCGACGGCATCGCGGTTAGGGGCTGCGTACCGGGCGGCGGGGCCTGTTGGCCTACCACACTGCCGATCATCAGGCACAAACAAATCATCACCAACCAGCAATTCCTCTTCGCAGAGAAAACCATAAGCTCCCTCGTAATCGATTGACGAACGGGAGTATATACGCACCAAACACAAAATGGTTCCAAGCGAGGTCAAAGCAGAGGTGGGATTGGGACGGGGTGAAGTGTCGCTAGGAAGCTACTGCACTTGCGGAGACATCCATACCCGACAACCTGCTGCCGGTGATCGCCGGTACGATCTGGATCTGCACCAGTTTCGGCACCTCGCCCGGAGTGGAGGCATTTTGCCTCTTCGCCAGCAGATTAGCCGAGGGGACGCCGGTCCGGGCAAAAGATTTTTCGCAGTCCGCAGTGGAGGGGCCACGCATATTCCCTTCCATAAACGCCAGACCTGGGCAGCGAGTGCAACTCGAGCCGTGCGCGCACTGCGAGCAACTCGACAGATCGCGCAGCCGAATCGAGCGGACTTCTTTCAACTGCTCGGAGTCGCGCCAGATGTCAATGAAGCGCTGCTGACGCACATTGCCGCAGGACAGCGGAAACTGCACGCAAGGATAAAACTCGCCGTACGGAGAAACGTAGCAGGCAGTGTGGCCGGCGCTGCATGGCAAAGATTCCATGCTCTCCTCATCGAGTGCAGTCGGCGGCGCGCAGAACTCATCGGGGTTGCCGACCAAACCTTTATCGCGAAACAGATTACGCAGAGCCGATTCGCCAGCGTTTAAATCGAGAATGGAGCGGTCACCATCCATCTTCGGCGTGATGGTGGGATCCAGGGTGGATTCCGTGCCGAGCTCATTCGCAAGTTCCTGAACTCCGCGATAATCCTCCTTGTTTTCGGTCATCAGCACATTGGCGATAACGACCTTCAGGCCTTGTGACTTGAGAAAACGGATAGCGCGAATCGACCGCCGCAGCGAGCCTCGCACCTTGGTGATGGCATCGTGTACTTCCGGCCGGTGCGAGTAGATGCTGATCTGAATCGACTCCACGCCCAGATGACGAAGGCGCGCCGCCTGCGCTTCGCCGATCAGCACGGCGTTGGTTTTGAGCTTGATGCAGAAGGTAAGTGCGCGCGCGTATTCCAGGATTTCGAAGAAGTCTTTGCGCAGAAAAATCTCGCCGCCGCTCAAAGTCAGAATAAAAACACCGGCATCGGCCATCTCTTTGAGCAGGTGTCTGATTTCGGCAGTCGTCATCTCCCCGTGGTCGTCGTGGTCGAGATAGCAATGAACGCACTGCTCGTTGCAGCGGTAGGTGAGGTCGAGCTGCACGCTGAAGGGCACGCCCAGCCTCCGCGCCCGATCGCCCATTTCCTGCATTAAAGAGCTCATCGTTGCGCTTGCTCCTGCACGGGAAAGTCCGCCGTCGCCGACGGTTGCTCTGAGATCGGTTGCTCTGAGATGAGCAGGATGCCATGCTTTGCCAAATCCTCGGCCAGTGCCTCGGCGTCGCGCATGGCTTCCTCGGGCTTCACTTCGAACTCGGCACAAATCCGCCGCTCGACAATTTCATCGAGCGGTGTGGCTCCGTCCGCCGCTTGCCAGAGAACGGTAGCGGTCGGGTTCAACGTAAACAGCGTCGACCCCTGTGCCGACATGACGAGCATTTCTTCACCTAGCTTGCGGGCCGCGATTCGCGGACTGCGCGCGACATAAAGTTTCTTGCTCATTTTCTTATTCTTACTCAAGCCGATCACCTACCCGATCATCTCCCAGACCCGCGCATCGGGCGCAAAAGTCAGCCTGTAGACCGGCACGCGATGGACGAAGTCACACGCCGCCTGAAACGCCCAATGAACCATTTCCTGATCCTCGGCGAAGAAGAGCATGTTGGCCAACAGTCCGCGCGCCGCATCCGGTGCGGCCACAGGCTCAATTTTATTCTCCGGCCCTTGCGCCAGCAGATAAAGCGCCGCCAGTGGCGCCGACGTATTCTCACCCAGCTTGGCCAACTCCCCGGTGAAGGGCGTGCCGAACGCGAAGTAATCCTCGTCCTGTTTGCGAACGTAGGAGATCTCATCCGTGAGTAGAGTAGCGTCCGCCGGGGCGAGACGCGAAATTGTCGTCTTCCCCGCTCCCGACACCCCGGCAAACAGAAACGCCTTCCCGTTGCGGATGGCGCTGGCGGAGTGCAACAGAAATCCACCCTGCCTTGCCAGCACTAGGGTGTGCACGATGCGCAGGACGGCGTCGATCGAATAAGGATTTGAACTCTGGCGGATCCAGCCCTTGCGCGTAGCCGGCTCCCACTCGGCGCGAAAATCTCCGCGCTCCATGAACCATCGCCCTGAACGGTGTTTAACGCTCACATCCGCGTCCCGATTCGCTGACTCCGGTGCAACCAGGTCCACGTCGAAATCGAATTCAGTACGCGCTTCCTCGCTCACGAACCCGGCGTAGCGGTTCTCTAGCATCTCGAGAAAGCCCGGGTCGGTAGTGTTGACCCGGACAGGAATACTGCCGATGGCAATCACCACGTTGTAACGCTCGACTTGTGTGGCTAGCCCTGGCACGAAAGCGATTCCTTTGGAGTTTCAACCACGCGGTGGAGATAGACGAGAGCGCGCGCCGCAGTCTTGGAGCGCCGGACGATCTTTGCGATCAGGTGGTCGACCACGCTCAACTCCGCGGGCACTGGGATCAGTTTTCCTGCCCTGACCAGGTATGCAACCCGGCCCAACAAGTCGTTCTCGTTCACTGGTTGATCGGGCGCGGTGTTGGCGTCGCCCTGAGTGATCCAACGCGGACCCCCGCAACCCTCCGCCACCGAGACGATCCGGTGAGCGCACAGCCTGCTATCCCGTCCCACCAACATGAGATCGCCGACACGCACCCGATCGGGACTGACTCGCTCGATCACCAGCGTGTCTCCGGGCCAAACCGAAGGCAGCATGCTCCAACCCGTAGCTTTAAAGCGAAGACTGCCGAAGGAACGCAGAACCTCGCCGGCGAGCTCGCATTTCAGGGCATGGGCCCGGCCCACGGATGCATCCGCGCACCAACTCATGACGCCGACGAAGACCTCATGCAGGAACCCTGCGTACCGTTGACCATCTTGCCGCAGGAAAGCGCGGTGGTTACGAACGCCTGCTCGTAGCGAAAGCCCGGCTTCTCGTAAGGTTTCTTCTCAATTGCCGTCGGACGCGGTTCGTTGCCGGACGAATCGTTTGTCGCCATAAAATAAATCCCTCCTGCTCAAGAGCGAAGAAGTATAGCTGAAAAACCCCGAGGATAGAGGTCCCACCTACTGCGGCCAGTGAGGACGATCATACACCCGCGCACTCCGCAGAAAGCCCGAAAAGGCGGCAGTTTCAGCCAGATTTCCACAAGATTTCCACGCCGAAATCCCGCCAAGGGCTCAGGCCGGAAGCGGAGACGTGGGAATCTGCTGCGCCCGGTTACGCAGCTCCTCGAATAGGATCGTGCTCAGGTAGCGTTCTCCGAACGACGGCAGAACCACTACGATCAGCTTCCCCGAATTCTCCTTGCGCCGCGCCACCTGCAGCGCAGCCACCACCGCGGCCCCGGAAGATATTCCGACAAAAAGACCTTCTTCCAGCGGAAGCCGGCGCGCCATGCGAATCGCGTCATCGTTGGTGACCGTAATCACCTCATCGATATAGTCCCGGCGCAGGATGCTCGGAACAAACCCGGCGCCGATCCCCTGAATTTTGTGCGGCGAAGGTTTTCCCCCGGAGAGCACCGGACTATCAGCCGGCTCCACGGCAATGGCCTTGAAAGATGGTTTCCTCGGCTTAATGTACTCGGAAACGCCGGTGATCGTCCCGCCCGTGCCCACGCCCGAGACCAGGAAGTCCACGCGCCCGTCGGTGTCGTTCCAAATCTCAGGACCGGTGGTCTCGAAATGAATCTTGGGATTCGCGGCGTTGTCGAACTGCTGCAACATGTAGCTGTTGGGAGTGTTCGCCAGCAACTCCTGCGCCTTGGCAATCGCGCCCTTCATCCCGTTCGGCCCCGGGGTAAGAACGATCTCCGCGCCGAAGGCCAGCAGCAGCACGCGCCGCTCCATGCTCATGGTCTCTGGCATGGTCAGGATCAGCCTGTACCCTTTCACGGCAGCCACAAAGGCCAGCCCGATTCCCGTGTTGCCGCTCGTGGGCTCGATCAACACCGTTTTCCCGGGCTGAATCTTTCCCGCGCGCTCCGCTTCGTTGATCATGCTGACGCCGATGCGGTCCTTCACACTGCCCACGGGATTCTGGCTCTCCAGTTTCGCGACCACGTCGGCCACGCAACCTCCGGTGACTTTGTTCAGCCGCACCAGCGGCGTGTGGCCGATCAATTCGGTAATATCGTTTGCAATTTTCATAAGAGGTACCTCTCAACGCGTTTAGGGGACGTCATCCCGAAACCCGGCGCAGTCCAGCCGGGTGAGGTATCCCCCGTACACAGGTCCGTGCGAGCGGGAGATCCTTCTCTTCGCCTGAAAAGCGGCTCCGTTCAGGATGACGCCACCGAAAAAAATTCAAACCGAGCCACTACCCAGAAATTAGTTCTCGCTCACTTCGTCACTGCGGCCCTAGCGGCATTGTCGGAGTCGAGTGGCAGTGGCTTGGAAAGAGTTTCCTGAACCGATTTCGGAAGCTTATCCGCGTTGGCCACCAACAGGCTCACCTGCCACGTCTGCGTTTCAGACAGCCCCGAACGAAAACCGGGCATGCCGGTCAGACGAATCCCATTCGCCACCTTCCAATAACTTTCTCCGGGCTCGTCGTCGGTCACGCCTTTTCCCTCCATCAGCTTCGGAGGGCGCGGATACATGCCCCTTGCGATCGACGTTTCTTTTTGTCCGGGCAGCCCGTGGCACACCGCGCAATGCTGGCGGTACAGCGTGGCGCCAGCTGCGAGGTTGGCCTCGTCTGCTTGAAGCGGAACCGTTTTCGGCATCTCATGATCGATCCACGCATGCAGAGCCTTGTGCGCGAGCATCTTCTCAAACGGCATCGCCGGCGCGGATGTCGCCACCGGAGCCTGTCCCGTCGCGAAATAGAAGTAGACTCCCAGCAGAAGGGCGGCAGCCCCTAAAATCATTCCTAATACGAGCGTCGTAAACGTTCGCATCCAATTTCCCCCCTGACAGCACCCTCCCTAAAATGAGCACAGCCGTCGCGACAAAAACAAATGGCGGAAGCGAGTGGGGGTCGAACCCACCGGCGACAGGGAAACCTGCCGCCCGCCGGTTTTGAAGACCGGGACGATCACCGGACCGCATGCGCTTCCAGACGAGCCGCTGTGCAATTGCGCGAATTCTGAAACGACAAGCAGCCTAACACTACGCAAAAGATCCGAGCGACCATCCGCGTTCATCCGCGCAAATCAGTGGCCGATTCTACTCCGCTAATGGCTCGTCTGCCGCAACTACTTCGGCTGGGGCACGATCCTTATATAAGGCTTGGGTGACTTCCATCCCCCAGGATATTTTTGTTGTGCTTCTTCATTGGAGACATTTCCGCTGATGATGACGTCATCACCCGGCTTCCAGTTCACTGGCGTGGAAACTTTATGCTTAGCCGTGAGCTGAATTGAATCAATGACCCGCAATATCTCATCGAAGTTGCGGCCTGTGCTCATTGGATAGGCAAGCTGCAGCTTGATTTTCTTATCGGGACCGACGACGAATACCGTGCGCACGGTGGCATTGTCCGCGGCCGTGCGGCCTTCGGAAGTGCTGCCGCTCTCCGCCGGCAACATGCCATAAAGCTTGGCGATCTTGAGTTCCGGATCGCCGATCATCGGATAATTCACTTTGTGCCCTTGAGTCTCTTCAATGTCGGCGGCCCACTTGCCGTGGCTGCTCACCGGGTCGACGCTCAGCCCGATGATCTTGGTGTTGCGCTTGGCAAACTCCGGCTGCAGGCCCGCCATGTAGCCAAGTTCGGTGGTGCATACCGGAGTAAAGTCTTTGGGATGGGAGAACAGAATAGCCCAGCCGTCGCCGATCCATTCGTGAAAGTGGATCGGCCCCTGGGTGGTCTCCGCCGTGAAGTCGGGAGCAGTGTCATTGATGCGCGGGATTCGGGGGGCTTCGGTTATAGTTGCCGTACTCATAAGTTTCCTCCTTGTACCTAAAAGTCTATCAAATTACTAGAGTTTAATGCTTTCGCCGGCCGCGGTGCTTCCAGACTGAAAGGGTTCCGATAAAAACGAAAACCCACCCGTTTCGCCGGATGGGTTGGAAGAAAATCTCGTTTGCTCCCTACCCACACGGCGGCGAACAAGTACAACAACACATGCCGCCGGCGTTGCAGGGACCGAACATGCAACAAGAATAGAAGCCTGCCTTCAGGCTGTCAACTGAAACACCGCCAGCAGAGCCGCTATCCGCCGAGTTTTCCTGCATCGCAACAGCAGCCGCCAGCATCTCTAGGTTTTCACAGCCTTGCAACAACTCTTCGTCCGGGGAATCAATTTATGAGCCGGCTTCGACGACGTCTGGCGATGGTGCAATGGGACGTTTTTTCTTCGCGTCCGCTCGAGGGCAATTCGGTGGCTGTATTTCTCGACGGCCGCGGATTGACTGACACCGAGATGCAGGCGCTCGCCAAGGAAATGAATCTCTCCGAGACCACGTTTATCCTGCCTCGCGATTCAGTCACCGAGCGCGAGCGGGGCGTTCGCGTGCGCATCTTCACGGTTCAGGAAGAACTGCCGTTCGCCGGTCATCCCACGCTGGGGACGGCATTCGCCTTGCGCGGCCGGGGTGACGAAGACCGGGGTGACAAAACCCAGGTTGAAGAAAACCAGGGTGGCGAAATGAAGAACGGCGCGGCGCAGATCGTGCTTGAGCTTAATGTCGGCAAAGTGCCGGTGAGTTTCGAAGACTCCTCAGACGGGCCAGCATTCGGCGAGATGACACAAGTCAATCCCACCTTCGGAATCCAGCACGAACGCGAAGCGATCGCAAGAGCCACGGGATTACGCAGCGAAGACTTCGACGATTCTCTTCCCATTGAAACGGTTTCCACGGGACTTCCCTACACCGTAACCCCTCTGAAGTCGCTCGCGGTAATGCGGAATCTGCAGATCGAACCGAAGCGCGCCACTGAATATCTGGCTCAGACCGATGGCCGGTTTTTTTATTTTGTCACTCGTGAGACCGTGGATCGCGAGGCCCGCCTCCACGCTCGAATGCTCTTCTACAACGGCGAGGACCCGGCCACAGGCTCAGCCGCCGGCTGCACCGCGGCTTGGATGGTGGCGCACGGCGTAGCCAAACCCGACGAACGAGTGCTTATTGAACAAGGCATCGAGATGAACCGGCCCAGCCGGATTTTTGTGCGGGCCTCGCGCAGCGATAACCGGGTAGTTAACGTGCGCGTCGGCGGGAACGCGGTTGAAATTTTGCGCGGGGAAGTTTTCCTCTAGTCAATGGCCTACAAGCGGCGTGGAATCGCACGTTTCGCACGGCCACAAAAAGTCAATGGCCAGAATTTGCCATTTGCTTCGATGGCACTTTACAGTGGGCATCCCGTGCAGTTAGCATCGCTTCGCTCCGAAATATTCTTCGCGAACAGAGAAAACTCCCCCGTGACTTCCGGTCACTACCGGCATCAGGTGGATATGGACGGTGAATGAAACCCAAGCGCACGATTCTTTGTGTCGATGACAACGAGCAGTCCCTTTCCTACAGAAAAATCATGCTCGAAACCCGCGGCTACCGGGTCGCCAGCTACTCCCGCGGCGAAGAAGCCCTGGAACGCTTTAAGCAGGGCGGCGTCGATCTGGTAGTCACCGACATGGCCATGCCCGGACTCGACGGTCCGCAGTTGATCGCCGCCATCAAGAATCTGTCGCCCCACACCCCGGCCATCCTTATCTCGAGCAAGGTCCGCGTCTACGATCATGAATCGCAGGCCGACGTTTTCCTGGCCCGCGGAATGTATGCCCCGGCCGATCTGTTGGAACGAATCCGTCTGCTTCTAGTCCGCAAGCGCGGCCCCAAGCGAATGCAGGAGCGGCCGGCGCAATTCGCCCAGCGCCAGGGCGCAGCCTAGAACCAACTTTCACCGCAGAGTACGCCGAGAGCGCCAAGAAATCTTGGAGATCTGTTCTTTTTCCCGTTCGCTTTCTCGGCGGCCTCTGCTCGCTCGGCGGTTGATTGCTTTCCATCGTGTAAGATCGACTCAGGCATGGGCGCATTCATCGAAGCTATTGACTTGCACAAGACTTATCGCGTCGGCAAGATCGACGTCGCCGCCCTCCGCGGCATCTCCTTCAACGTGCAGAAAGGAGAATTCGTCACCGTCGTCGGCCCCTCCGGCAGCGGCAAGTCCACCCTGTTCTATCTGCTCGGCGGACTGACTCGCGCCGATTCCGGCAAGGTAATTCTCGATGGCGACGACTTCGCCACTCTCTCCGATGCCGAGCGCACCCGCATGCGCAAACGCAAGATCGGATTCGTATTTCAGAAGTTCAACCTGCTGCCCACGCTCGACGCCCGTTCGAACATCGCCATTGCGCAGGAAATCTCCGGCAACGGCGACCGTGATCCCGCTTTCTTCCTCCGCATTTGCGACTTATTGGGACTGAGCAAGCGCTTGAACCACCGCCCTTCGGAACTTTCCGGCGGCGAGCAACAGCGTGTGGCCCTGGCGCGTGCCCTCATCAACAAACCTGCGGTCGTTCTGGCCGACGAACCCACCGGCAATCTCGACACCGAGAATTCGAACATCGTTCTGCGCATGTTGCGCCAATCCAACCAGGAACTCGGTCAGACGGTGCTGATGATCACGCACAACCCCGAAGCCGCCAAGTACGGAGACCGCATCATCCACATGCGCGACGGCCACGTCGTCAAACCTGAGGAAGATCCGCAATGGTCGGTGCACTAAGCGTCAGCGCACTAAACGTCAGCGCACGAAAGACGCGGAACCATCAAGTCCGGCGTCGCCGTTGCCGCCGCTTAAGCCCTCATTTATAATCACCTTCGCAGGGCGGGAGTAGCTCAGTGGTAGAGCGCAACCTTGCCAAGGTTGAAGTCGCGAGTTCGACCCTCGTCTCCCGCTCCATTTTTCTTCCCGAAGATTCTCCCTCGCGGATAGACTTTTTCCGCTCGGAACGCTAACGTATTGAGCAGGGGCGCGGTACCCAAGTGGTAAGGGAGAGGTCTGCAAAACCTTTATGCGTCGGTTCGATTCCGACCCGCGCCTCCAAACTTTAAGCCCATAAAACCCGCATAAACAGCGGGTTTTTCTTTTGGTTACCGAAGATAGCTTTGGACTGTGCTAATTCTGTGCTACGGTCTACTCAGTAAGGGGAGGCTTCAGCACATGAAAAACCTAGCAATTGCGGTCCTTCTGCTTATTAGCGCGGCGGCGTTGGCACAGGATGCCCCGGCCCTGCATATCACAGCCAAACGCCGTCCCACAGCCACGGATGCTCACCACGTTGGGGCAACCATCCTGGAGGGGGACATCGGCAATCAGCATTACACGCTGGACGAAGCCGACGTGCTCACGGCGATGCCCTTTGAAGTGGGGCACGATTACCCGGTGGTCAAGGCGGACGATAACACCGTCCGGGTGCGTATCGCCAACAAGAAAGGGCGCGAAATAACGTGGGGTCTACCAGTCATGGGTGTCCAGGAAACGGCGGCGAAATGAGCACCGCGCCACTCATTACCATCTTCGTCCGGCACGCCGCCGCTTGCAAGTACGCCGGGGATGAGTTTTCCAAGCGCTGCAATTGCCGCAAACACTTCCGCTGGACACAGAGCGGCAAGCAGCACAGGCGTAAAGCTGGTACACGGTCATGGGGTGAGGCAGAGGAAGTCAAGCGCCGCCTGGAGGATCAATTAGCCGGGCGAGCACCCGCGGAGCAATCGAACGATGCCCGCACCGTCATGGACGCCCTGGAAGTCTTCAAGGCGGACAAGAGAAATCAGGGCATCACCGCGGACGTGCTCGCCAAGTATGGCCGCGAGCTGGACAGGCTCCGCATATACGCAGAGTCACGGAGCGTTTTCACCGTGGCTGGTATCTCGCGGGAGTTGCTTATTGATTATCAAGCCGGATGGGACGCGCTGTACCCGTCCTCTAACACGCGGCAGATGGTCCAGGCGCGGCTCAAGAACTTCCTCCGCTTCTGCTATGACAACAAATGGCTGGACCGCGTGCCGCGGCTGTCCCCCATCAAGGCGGATGAAGCGCCCACGCTGCCACTCTCTGCCGCGGAGTATGCCAAGCTGCTCAAGACCATCCCATCCACCTTCCCGGATAGAACGAAGGCCGCCCGCGTCCGCGGCCTAATCCAGCTCATGCGGTGGAGCGGCCTAGCCATCCGAGACGCGGTGACACTGCGGAGGGATGAACTTGTCCATGATCGGGCAGCGAAGCTATACAGCATCGTGACGGCCCGGCAGAAGACAGACACGCACGTTAGCGTTCCGATTCCGCCCGAAGTGGCGAAGGAAATTCTAGCCGTCCCTAACGACAACCCGGCGTACCTGCTCTGGAACACTGGCACTGGCAAGGAACAAAGCGCAGTGACCAATTGGCAGCACGATATACGCGAGCTGTTTAAGGACGCGGGCATCACGTCCGAAGGGAACATGCTGTCTCACAGATTGCGGGACACTTTCGCCGTGGATCTTCTGGAGAAAGGCGTCCCCTTGGAGGAAGTCTCCAAGCTGTTGGGGCATGAATCCATCAAGACCACGGAGCGCCACTACTCGAAATGGGTCAAAGGGCGGCAGGACCGGCTAAACAGTCTTGTGACGGCAACGTGGGCTAAGAAGCGCAAGGGCTAGGGGCGGAAAGGCCAAGAAAAGAGGCGGGAGCGTGGGAACGGTCGTGGGTCGAATGACGTACCGTCGCTAACCCGCGACCGTGTTCCGTCTATGTGAAGCTAC
>DATHOK010000276.1:0-4428 GCA_035484995.1 Verrucomicrobiia bacterium
CCATCGGAAGACCCTGTAATGAAAACGCGCACCATTTTATTCAGTTTTCTCGGCGACCGGCACCGGCGCTGGATTCCTCTCAGGAAACTGTCGCTGATGCCAATACGGATAAACCGGCGTCACATCGCTGGCCTTATCCAACTTGGCAACCTGCGTGGCAGACAAATTCCATCCCGCCGCGCCCAGGTTCTGCCGCAACTGTTCCTCATTCCGCGCCCCAAAAATCACGCTAGAAATCGACGGACGCTGCAAAAGCCAGTTCAGCGCCACTTGCGGCACGCTCTTTCCCGTCTCTTTCGCAACCGCATCCAGCGCGTCGACCACCTGGTACAGACGCTCATCCGAAACCTGCGGACCTTGCCCAGCCGTCTTGTGCAGCCGGCTCTCGGCCGGCAAAGGCTGCCCGCGCCGGATCTTTCCCGTCAACCGTCCCCAGCCCAGGGGACTCCACACGAGCGCACCCACTCCCTGCTCCAAAGCCAGCGGCATCAACTCCCATTCATAATCCCGGCCAATCAGCGAGTAATAAACCTGATGTCCCGAGTAGCGCGTCCAGCCAAACTTATCCGCAACGTCTAGCGACTTCATCAAATGCCATCCCGAAAAATTCGAGCACGCAATGTATCGAACCTTCCCGCTCACCACCAGTTGATTGAGCGTGCTAAGCACTTCCTCCACTGGAGTCAGCGCATCAAACCCGTGCAGATGATAAATGTCGATGTAATCCGTGCCCAGCCGCCGCAAGCTGGCTTCACAAGCCTTAATCAGGTGATAACGCGACGACCCCAGATCGTTCGGCCCCGGCCCCATGCGGAAAGTAGCCTTGGTCGAGATCAATACATCGCCGCGCCGTCCGGCGACCGCCTTGCCCAAAATCGTTTCCGAGAGTCCATCCGAATAAACGTCCGCAGTATCGAAAAGGTTGACGCCCGCTTCGAGGCAAATGTCGACCAGCCGGGTCGCCTCAGCCACGTCACTAGCGCCCCAGGCGCGAAAGAATTCGGTCGACCCGCCAAACGTTCCCGTACCAAAACTCAAAGCGGGTATCTTCAATCCTGAGCGTCCTAACGTTCGAAATTCCATGAGGAAGTAGATGCATCCGCAATCCGAACGATGCGGTGGGAGCCCCGGGAAAAACTCGAGGTTTACCTGTGAAACTCTGTGTCCCCTGTGTTAAAGACCTTGACGTAAAGCCGCCGCAAAGAAAAAAGCCGCCCAGAAGGGGCGGCTCTTCAATCCGAAAACTCCCTAAGGCATAACCCCCGCCGGAGGCTGAGGCGCCGGCCCTGCCGTAGTAGCGGCGGCAGCCTCATTCAAAATCCTGTGATGGATCGTAAACAGCGCCAGCTCCAGCCGGTCCGACACTCCGATCTTGTCATACACGTTGCGCAGATAATTCTTGATGACCTGCTCTGTGGTCCCCAGCTGCGTGGCAATTTCCTTGTTCTTGTAGCCCTGAACAATCAGCGCCACAATGCGCAGTTCTTTCGCCGTCAAGCGGTCCCGCACCCGCAGCCCGACCATATCGTTTTCGGTGAGCTCACTCGGCACCGCCACATCCTGCACCCAGGTCTCGCCCCGCGCCACTTTGCGCACGCAGTCCACCAGAGCCGCACTGGTCACGTTGCGGTAGACCACGCCGTGCGCGCCGTTCGACATGTGGCGTTGCGCGCTCTCGCCGGTATCGGCCAGCACCACCACGCGGGTCTTGGCCCGGTTCGCTGATTGAACGATCGCCGCGAAGTCGTTGTGAAAACCCGCGGCCACCACCAGCACCGCGGCACGGAATTTGTCCAGAGCCATGAACATCTGCTCTTGCGTCTGGGCTTGCGCCACAATCCGCATCTCGTCTTCCACCGCAAGCACCTTGGCGATGCCGGCGCGGAAGATTGCCTGGTTATCGGCCAGAATCAGTTTGAGCATGTTATCGATACCCCAAAACTCGTATTGTCATGCTTGGCGGGCGGTTCTTACCCCGCCGAAGGATCCAAGCAAGCCGCGCGAAGCGTCGCGTTTTCTGAGACGCAGTAAACGCGCATTAGCTCGCTCCTTATTCAAACCCCGTCACAGTGAAACGCCCACTCCAACTACGAGTTCCTGACGAACTCATACGAATCGATCACGCAGGCCACTCCGCGGCCTTCTTCGCTCGTTCCAGTAGGGTCGGCGCGCACCACGCGCCCCTTGCATTGAATCACCACGTTCTCCTGGCCCCCGGTGACGTCGGGTGGAAGCGTGATCTCAAACTCCACCGGCGAACCGATCTCGAGCGACGCGTCGGCGCGAATGTAAACTCCCGCCGCGCTCAGATTTCCTGTAAGCCCTTTAGTGTCGCCGCTGGCGTGTTCATCGTGAATCTTGATTGGCAATTCCAGCGGAAACCGTTTTCCGGTCCGTGCTTCGGACACAGTGCCTCCTAGTTCGTGGCTCAATCTTTACACCCTCGGTAAGCCCAGCCAACTCCACCACAATACGCCACTGGCAGGCGGATCAGCCACTTTTGTTGCTCACGGCAGGTTATATCACGGATGCAACCGGGATAAAAGCCTGATTACGAGTTGGTTAACGGTAGAACCTAGATTCCCCCTTAGTTGTTCGAATAGGACGGCCTCGTAGGTCGTACGCATCTCATGGTTCGCGGCATCGAGAGGCGCGGCGTGCTGATCCTTCAAGTTTTGCGCGGAGGGCGCGATCTCGAGACCTGTTCCATCATTTATCCATCCAGTGCAGGCTCCTCGGTCTGACATGCGCCCGAACCAAGACAATCAACAATCAAAATTCAACAATCAGCAATTCCTTTTCCGCGTGTCCGCGACTCCGTGGTGAAATGAACTTCCCATGGCAAAGCGGGTTAGTGTCGATCGCTGGCTGTTTACCGTTACTCTGCTGCTGGTCTTTGTGGGGTTGGTGATGGTGTTTTCTGCGTCGGCGGTGATGGCCCGAGAGCGGTTTGGGTCGCCCTATGCGTTCCTGTCGAAGCAGTTGATCTGGGCGATGGCCGGCCTGGTGGCGATGGTGGTGGCAATGCGGGTGGATTACCGGCGCTATAAGCATCCGGCGCTGGTGTTTTCTCTGATGGGGCTGACAACGCTGCTGCTGATCTCCGTGTTTTTTCTTGACCGGTCTCACAACACGCATCGCTGGCTGCGCGCCGGCGGATTTTCGTTCCAACCCTCGGAACTGGCGAAGCCGATGCTGATTCTCTTCCTCGCCTATTTTCTCGAAGCGCGCACGAAGACAATGGACGATTGGCGCAGCACGCTGGCGCCGGCGGCCGCGCCCGTGGTCGTTTTGCTCGGGCTGATTGTGCTGGAGCCGGATCTGGGTACGGCGATTGCCTGTGCCGGGATTGCTGCCTGCATCCTTTATGTGGCGGGGATGCGGATGCGGTATTTCGAATATGCGTTCGGGGCGTCGCTGGTGCCGTTGTATTTTCTGATTTTTCATGTGAGCTTTCGGCGCGAGCGCATTCTGGCTTTCATGAATCCCTACGCGGAGCGCGAGAAAGCTGGGTTCCATCTGATTCAATCGCTGATTGCGGTAGCTACCGGCGGGATCACCGGGACTGGTCTGATGGAAGGCAAGCAGAAGCTGTTCTATCTGCCGGAGCCTCACACTGATTTTATTTTTGCAGTGACTGCGGAAGAGTTGGGACTGGTGGGAGCTTTGTTCGTGGTGACGCTGTTTGCCGTCTTCTTGTGGCGCGGGATGCGGGTTTCGTGGCGTACCGAGGATACTTTCGGGCGGTACCTTGCGGTGGGGATTACGAGTATGGTGGTCTTGCAGGCCTTCATCAACATCAGCGTGGTGCTGGGGATGATGCCGACCAAGGGGATTCCGCTGCCGCTGGTGTCGTATGGAGGGTCGTCGTTGTTTGTGACGCTGGCATGTGTGGGTGTGCTGCTGAATATTACGAAGCAGGCGGAATGAGAAAGCAAATCCACCACGGTGACACGGAGGCAGGGATTGGATTCGAAGAAGATTCAGCGCGCGCAATGCTTCGGTGTCGGTAGTTTATAGTCACTGCATGCGGGCCATTCTGGCGGGCGGCGGGACGGGCGGGCATGTCATCCCGGCGCTGGCCATCGCTAACGAACTCAAGAAAAGTTATGGAGCCGAGGTGCTGTTCATTGGGACGGCGCGCGGGATCGAGAACCGTCTGGTGCCGGCGGCGGGGTATCCTTTGCGACTGGTGCGGGTGGGGCAACTGAAGAACGTTAGTTTGATTACGCGAGCTAAGACGGCGTTAGATTTGCCGCGGGCGGTTTGGGACGCGGGCCGTATGCTGGATGAATTCGGGCCCGACGTGGTGATCGGCGTGGGCGGATATGCTTCCGGCCCTGCGATGCTCGCGGCGGTGGTGAAGCATATTCCTACCCTGGCGTTTGAGCCGAATGTCGTGCCGGGGTTTGCCAACCGGGTGGTAGC
>DATHOK010000277.1:0-4466 GCA_035484995.1 Verrucomicrobiia bacterium
ACAGGTTCCAGTCGAATCGCGGCTGATACGGCGCATAGATCCCGGGCGGCGCACTCAGGTCTTGAGGCTTGTAACGGAAGGGATACGCTACCCAGGTTTTTCCATCGTCGGAGCCCTGGAACTCGATTTCGTACCGGCCCCTGGTCATGACGCCAAAGAGGCCGTATCGATTGGCGATGCGAAAAGGTTCTAGCGCCTCCACCGGTGCGGTTGGCAGTGGCAACGCAGAAAACATCCAGATCAACTCGGCTGTCGTGGCATAGAAAATCCAACTCAGCATGGTGGCGATCCAGAAGAGATTCAGCAGCTTAAACGGTCGACGGAGAGCGAGTCTCCAGCTTGGCAGTCGGCGTTGCTCGGACTCTTCCGATTCTGCCGACACCGGCAACTTGCCGCGTTCGCAGGTTTCAGAATCCGTCGGACCGTCCTCGGCACCGGTTGGGGCGCTCGCGATGAAGGACACCTTCCATCGCTGCGGAAGAACGGGTAGCAGAAAGCGATCATCCAGCAAGAGGAATCCCAAAATCAGGACAAGATAGTTTAGAAATGTGTAGTTGGCGGAAAGGATAATGCCGAGTTGCCAGGGGGTGACGATCAAGAAGCACACTATTCGCCAGCGTCTCGGCAGAAACAACATCCAGACCACTCCCAGTTCGAGCGCCAGCGTAACGAAAGCGGTCGAAGCGTGGAACCAGTGCGGCAGATGCTGCATGTACCAGCCGATCCATGTCGGCAGCGGACCGTTCTGATAGTACTCGTCCATCGCTGTAAAGTTGCGCCACTGGGGATCTCCGCCGACGATCTTCGCAACGCCAGACTCGAAGTAGATGCGAAACCATTCCCATTGCAGCAGGAACAAGCTCGCGTGCGATGCCAGAGATGACTTGCCAAAGCCAGGACGTAATCCGGATGGAGTAAAGAAAAGGGCGATAAATCCCGCTTCGAGCAGCATGCCGTCCGATTGATAGCTGGAAAAGTCCTGTGCAGCGCTGACGAACGAAAGGAAGCACGCAAAACAGAGCAGCAACATTCCTCGTGGCCACACATTCACGGCCAACAGCAGCGACGCCACCATGCCCACCCAGCATAAGATGATCAGCTTATGCGGGCCGCTCGCAACCCAAAGCAACGTGGGCGCAAACCATATTCCGCGGCCGTATCCAAAGGAATGCGCCACGGCTTGCAGATATTGGTTTGCCGGCAGGATTCCGTCCGGCCCGATGAGGCCACGGATCTGAAGGACGAGCGAGAAAAACGCGGAAAAATAAATACACCCGAGCGCCCGCAGAAAGATCCAGCGTGAAATCAGGCGATCAGGTGCGCCGCTTCTAGAGTCGAACAGCCAGCGGAGAGCGGACGGAACCCAGTCCATGAGCGACCACAATTATACCGACGGAGAAGAGATGGCGACGATTCGATCATTCCTGCTTCGCCGGCGGAGCGACCACGACGGCAAGGCTGCTTTCCGCGAGAGAGCGATTCAACACCGGAAGATCCTCTTTCATCACTTTTTGGTAGTCCGCATCCGCTCCTGCCATTTCTGTTTCGAACCTCTGCAGTGACTCTAGTTCTGTATCCGTCGGAGCGAAGTCGGCGCCGCCGGCGACATCGGCGCCTCCGGTCCCGACCTCCGCGTTAAGCCAGATCAAATTGAGATAAACCTTGTAGGACTCGACGAAGTACTTGTCATCGCTGTTAAGCAGGGCCGGCGACACGAGTTTGTATTCGACGGTTGAGAGCTTCTTGTCCAACTCTTCTACGGCTTTCAAAAGTTCGGCTTTGCGTTTTGCCTGAGCTTCATCCAAGACCGGAGGCGGAGCAGGCGCAGGTTCACCTTCGTCATCGTCGTCCTCGTCGACCGCAGGCTTCTCTTGATCTTTCTTCTTGGGCGGTCGAAGCATCGTCTCGATCACCTCGATTTGCTTGCGAAGCCATTCGATCTGGTTGACCGTGTCGGAAACGCGGTCAATATCGGAATTGATGCGGCGCAGAGTTTTCACGGAAAGTTCAATGTCTGCGTCGGACCCGGGCGCGCGAGGATCGCGCAAAATGGTCAGAGGTTGGGTATAGGACTGGTCTCCGATCTTTAGGCGTATGGCGTAGTTCCCCGGCGCCACGACGGGCCCGACCTCGGCTGGGGTGGTTCCCCAATGGGTGATAGGCCGCGAATCGGAATCGCGGAAGCGAGGTTCGTCCCAGATGTGCGGATTATCTGGGGCGTTCGTTCGCAGTGCAATCAATCGAGGAGATTCATAGCGCAGGTCCCATGACACACGATTGATGCCGGCGCGACCTTTGGTTTCCAGTTTTCTGATTACCTTACCGCCCGAGTCCAGAATTTCAAGCTGTATCGGATCCTTCGGTGCGGTCTTGAGTGAAAAGTTGAGCAGGGCCTGACCGCCACGAGTAAAGCGGTGGGTGCGGCGCGGCTCAAATAGGATAACCGCGGCATCAGAATGATTCTTTGCCATCTGTTCGAGCGGCGTAATGTCGTCGAAAATGTAAAGTCCTCGCCCGTAGGTGGAAACCACCAGATCATGAAAGTCTTTTTGCACTACAGCCCAGGTCACCGGTGCGTGCGGCAATCCCGTCTCGAGCGCAGTCCAACGGCCTCCATCGTCGAGAGAGTAATAAAGACCACTTCCGCTTCCGACAAACAACAAGCCTTCGCAATTGGGATCTTCAGCGATGGTTCGGACATACGACAAAGCATTTTTCGGGAGATTGCCGCTGATTTGCTTCCAGGTTTTGCCAAAATCCGTGGTCTTGTAGATGAAAGGATCGCGATTGTCCATGAGATGGAAGTCGACGCTGATGTATGCCCCACCTGGATTGAAATTCGACGGCGCAATGCTCGTGATCGTGCCCCACGGAGGCAGTCCTGGAATATTTTTGGTCACGTTGATCCAGTTCGCGCCATCATTTGTGTGCCAGACTTGACCATCGTTGGTTCCCGCCCAGATGAGTCCTTTTTGAATCTTGGAAGGCGCTATAGCGAAGACAACTTCTCCATAGAATTGTCCAAGGTTATCGCCGACGATTCCGCCCGAAGGCACGATCCGAGAGGGGTCCTGGGTGGAAAGGTCCGGGCTGATAACTGACCAACTCTGGCCGCCGTTCATAGTTTTGAAGATCACCTGACAGCCGTAGTAAACGGTGTTGTGGTCGAAGGGATCGACGGCGAGCGGCGCCGTCCAATGACACCGATACTTGATATCATTCGGCGGCGAATCCAGGGTATGCATCCACGGACTGACAGAGCGCGCGTGCTTGGTGCGCGCGTCCCAGCGGGTGACTTTATTTCCATAACATGTGGCCCATACGATGTTGGGATCGGCTAGATCGGGAACGGTGAAGCCGGACTCGCAACCACCCATCTCGTGATCCCAGCCAGTTTCGCGGGAGTCAACGGGCAGACTGGGGCCGCGCATGTTTCCGTCGTCTTGCATGTTGCTGTAAAAGTAATAAGGAATCTGATTGTCGACGTCGACGTGGTACATCTGGCCGATGGGGAAAGTCGCGCGGTGAAAGCCGCGGCCATGTACGGTGGTGATGCTGAGGCCGCCGTCGTCGGTGATCACGAAGCGATCGGCGTTGGCGGGATCGAACCAGATGTCGTGCGTGTCTCCGCCCCAGGGAACTTCCTTAAAGTTCTCGCCTCCGTCGAGCGATTGATGGAAGGAACTGTTGGCCACTAGAACTTCATTGTCGTTTGCGGGGGAAACGGCGAGGCGAATGTAGTAGCCTGCGCGGCCGATCAGGGCGCGCTGGTAATTGATTGCCTTCCAGTGCTCGCCGCCATCGTCGGATCTCCAGAGGGAACCCTGGTCTTTGGTCTGAATGAGGGTGAAGACGCGATTCGAATTGGTCGGAGCAACCGCGATATCGATCTTTCCGAGCGGCGCGTGAGGCAGGCCATGTTCTTCGATGCGAGTCCACTTGGTTCCGCCGTCGTGGGAAACATAGACTCCGCTGCCTGGGCCGCCGCTCAATTCACCCCAGGTATGCATCTCCACTTGCCACATACCGGCAAATAACGTGCGCGGGTTGTGGGCGTCCATCGACAGGCCGGAGCAACCCACGTTTTCCGAGGCAAAGAGCACACGCTCCCAGTGCTGACCTCCGTCGGTGGTGCGGAAGACGCCGCGCTCGGGTTGGGGTCCGGTAGAGCGGCCTAGAACGCAGGCGAAAACGATATCGGGATTGGATGGGTGGATGACGATGCGGCCGATGCGGCCGCTTTCGGGCAGACCCATGTTGGTCCAGGATTTGCCGGCATCGGTTGATTTATAAATTCCGTTGCCCATGACGTCGCTGTCGCGGATCATCCAAGCTTCGCCGGTTCCTGCCCAGACCGTACTTGGATCAGAAGGCGCTACTGCGAGGGCGCCGATGGCGGCGACCGGTTGCTTGTCAAAGATCGGTGTCCAGTGATTACCGCCATCGATCGATTTCCAGATACCTCC
>DATHOK010000278.1:0-4892 GCA_035484995.1 Verrucomicrobiia bacterium
CGCCGGCGGCAATCAGAATCGTATAGAGCCAATAAAAGGTTGGCGCCTCCGAGAATTTCTTCCCTACTCCCGATTCAAGCCCAAGCCCTTCGCAGACGGTGTAGGCGGTCGAGAGCGGCAGAATCGACGCCGCAAAGAGCGACGCATTAAAGAGTCCCAGCGAGAAAAGAATGTAGGCGTAGTCGCCAGCCAGTGGCCGGAGCGCCTGCGCGGCATCGGCGGCATCTCGGATTTCGCTGTGGCCGTGCACATAGAGTGTGGCGGCGCACGCTACGATGATGAACCACGCGACCACATCCGTAAAAATACATCCGACGATCACGTCGAGTTTTGAAGTGCTGTATTGCCGCCGCGTCACGCCTTTTTCCACGATCGAGGATTGAAGATAGAACTGCATCCAGGGCGCGATCGTGGTTCCGACCACGCCGATCACCATGTAGAGATACGCCTGCTCCCGGAACTTGGCCCACTCCGGGGGCTTGAAGGTCGCAACCGTTGCGACTTTCCACGCCGGATGGGCGAGCGCTCCGGCGAAGATGTATGTGATGTAGAAAAAGGACGCGGCCAGGAAGACCTTCTCTACAGTCTTGTATTGGCCCTTGACCACGATCAGCCATACGATGACTCCGCAAACCGGGACGGTCACGTAGCGCGAAAGGCCGAACAACTCAAGGCTGGTGGCGATGCCGATAAATTCTGTGACCACGTTGCCGAAGTTCGTGATCAGAATTCCGAGCATCATCAGAAAGGTGATGCGGAGCCCGAACTCTTCGCGGATCAGGTCGCTCAGGCCCTTGCCGGTGACTGCTCCCATGCGGGCGCACATTTCCTGCACCACGATCAGCGCCAGGGTGACCGGGATCATGGTCCACAGCAGGAGAAATCCGTATTGCGCACCCGCCTGGGAGTAGGTCAGGATGCCGCCGGCGTCGTTGTCGACGTTCGCGGTGATGATCCCCGGCCCGACTACAGCGAGGAACAACAGCGTCCGGCCTCTCCAGCGTTTCCAAAGCTTCATGGGCGCATTTCGCCGACATAGGAATTAAAACAACCTGAGATCGGCCTGTAGGCTTGCGTTTCGCGGCGTGCATTCCGTCTCAAGGCGGCATAAGAATACATGGGGAGCGCATATCCGGGGTAGACGAAAGTGACAAATTGTAAAGAAAAGAATCGAAAGCGCAAACAGTTTAAGATGTTTCAGGCCCGGACTCCGCAGTTAGATGGGCAGGCCAAGACTCCGAATGACCAAGAACTCCGCTCGCGCCTTCTACCTGCTGATCGCGTTTATCGTGGTTTTGCTGGACCGCTGGACGAAGCGCATGGCGGCGCAGCGCATCCCTCTTTATTCGCATATTCAGGTCATACCCGGCTTTTTTCGTCTTACTCATACCGAAAACACGGGCGCGGCTTTCAGCCTGTTCGCGGACTCGAACGCGCACTGGAAAACGGCCATGCTGATCGCGTTTTCCGTGATCGCACTGACCGTGGTCTCGATCTTGCTCTGGAAAAATGACCATGCTCACGTGATCACCGGCGTCGCCCTGTCACTGATTATGGGGGGAGCTTTAGGGAACCTTTGGGATCGCTTGGCGCACGGCCGGGTGGTCGACTTTCTGCTGTTCTATGTGAGGCGGTATCAGTGGCCGGTGTTTAATCTGGCGGACAGCGCGATTGTGATTGGGGCGGGATTGCTGGTCCTGGAGATTTTGTTTCACAAGTCGGACGGGCGCGAAGCGCCGTTCGCAAGAGGATAGCTGTGACATTCCACAGTCGAAAGCCGCCTGCATTTCGTCTCCTGGCGGACTGTGCTCCGGCCGTGTGCCTTGCGCTTTGTTGTTTGGCATACGGGCAGCAGGTCGCTTACCCCGAGCAGGAGGTCCGCGTCCAGGATCTGCCTTCGTTGACGGCGCGGTCTCCTCACGCTGCCGATGTGCTGGCGACGTCGCTCGGAATACTTTTCAATGACAAGGAAGTGTGTTGCGGAAAGAATTCTGCTCTGGAAGACAGCATCGAGTCCGCGGATCCGAAATCCTTAAAAGACATAGCCAGTAAGCTGCAGGGAAGGCATCTTCTAAGCGACGGGCGCGCCATCATGGTCACGACGGAATTTCTGACGCCGGATCAGGTCAGTGCCGGTCACTTGATCGCTATGATCCGGAACCAGCACGCTTCGCTAATGATGTGGAACTCTCGCGTGTATGTGCTCGAAGGTGTGACTTATGTCGGGACGGTTGACTACTCCACGAATGAGACCGCGTACGCGGTGCACAAGTTCGTGCTGCAGGATGTGCGTTTTTCTGATTCGCGCCGTGCAGTCACTTTCGATCGCCTCACTGAAGACGCAAGTAAAGTGCAGGGAGTGTTGTTTGTGGAGGCTGCGCGGCCGTAGTGATGCGCCTACGGGGTCCCGTAAAGCTGCTTGTACACACTGGCGTTGCGCAAGATGGCCTGCACATATTCACGGGTCTCGGTGAAGGGAATCGATTCGACGAACTCCTGGGGATCGCGATACGTGCCCTGGCTCAGCCAGTCTTCGACGCGATCTGATCCGGCGTTGTAGGCAGCAAGCGCGTACTCGAACGAGCCCCCGAACTTGTCGACCATGCCACGGAAATAGCGCGTACCCAGTTGCAGGTTGACCGCGGGCGTGTACAACTGGCTAGCCGTGTAGCGCTTCATCTTCTCTTGCCGGGCTACCGTTTTGCCAGTTTTTGGCAGCAACTGCATCAGGCCTACTGCGTTGGCCCGCGAGACCGCGTTGGGATTGAACTCCGACTCCTGCCGGATCAGTGAGGCAACGAGGTACGGATCGAGGCCATTCGCCGCAGAAGAGCGTTTCAGGTCACTCCAGTAGGCTTTGGGAAAGAGCGCTTCCCAATACTTCCGTGGAAGATCGGGAATGTCGAGGGCAAAATAATTCGGCGTCGAGTGCTTCATGACCTCGATGGCCTGGTCGTAATGTCCGGATTCATCATAGAGTTGCGCAGCTTCTGCCGGGCCCCAGCTGCCGCCGTCGGCCGCAGCAGCGGCCTGCAATTCGCGCACCGCGAAATCGACCAGTCCGCCATTGCCAAGAAGCTCTGCCTTCTGCACGTGCAATTCGTCTGATGGCGGTTCCGAGTCTGCTACCTTGCTGGCGTTGTCGAGAGGAGGCACGCGATCGAGCAAAGCGTACTGGGTGGTGGCATCGGCTGCCGCCGCGGGAAGATGCTTCAGCCTCTGCCGTCCCAACTCCGCATAGTAGAAATTGCGGTAGCGATCCGAAAGCTTCTGATAAAACGCGCGGGCCATGAGGAGCTGATTGTCTTCTTCAGCGAGACGAGCACGCCAATATAAAGCGGCGGGAGTTTCTCCTCCGGAAGGATACAGCGCAATCTGTTCGTCGAATCCCTTCTCGGCATCCTGGTTGCGTCCCTGGCGCAAGGTGAGCCAGGCTGCCTTCCAGTGAGTATAGGAAGCGCGAGTGCCATTCGGAAAGCGCTGTTGCGCTTCGCGAAATGCGTCGAGCGCCTGGTCATATTCATGATGAACCAAATGCAGATTAGCAGCGGAGATCAGCGCCTGCTCCAGCCACGGACTTGCAGGAGCGGCCTGGCGCAGTTCGTCGACGGTGCGATAAAAGGCGTCGTTGTCGCTGGTGGCGAAGTCGACTTGACCCAGCAAATACAGGCGATGTGCATTGATCTCACCGCTTTCGCCGCCGACCAGAGCGAGGACCAGTTTGGCGTCACGGTTTTTGCCGTCGCGATGAAGCGCATCAGCCAGGGCGAGTTGTATCGCTGACCGCTCCGTGCTATTGGAATCGGTGCTAATCGTGTTGATCAGACTTCGATATTCCTCGGCGGCGTCGGCATAGCGCTTCTTGCTCATCAATCCATCTGCGCGCGCTTTGAGCTGAGCGGCGGTTGGAGGCGGCACGGCCGGCAACTTTCTCAACTCGGCATATGCCGCATCGGCATCGGCGCTGGCCGGCATCGTGTAATAAATGTTTTCGAAGATTTCGGCGGCCTTTGCGGTCTGGCCCGTCGCCGCGTATGCGCGTCCCAATGCAAGTTCTACGTCCGAGCGCACGGGGGTGCGATCCTGCACGAGCAAAGTTATGGCTTCCGCCCCCTGACCTTCCGCCAGGAGCGCGCCAGAATAGCTAACGTCGGCGTCCCGCACCAGCAGCGAATCCGGATGGGTCTTGGCAAAGTCGGTCAAGCTTGCCAGCGCCTCGGCAGTGCGTCCAGTCTGCAGGTACGAAGTTCCAAGGTAATAATCGACGTAATCGCCGAGGTCGCCGGCATGGACTTTGGCACGGCTCAGCGGATCGAGGGCTTTGGCATATTCTCGATCGAGCACGTCAGCGTAGCCGACCACGAGCCAGGCCAAGGCTCCCGCGTCCTCTTTAGCGTGAGCACGCGCATAAGCTTCCACGCCCACGTAAGCTGCTGGCGAACGATCCTGCAAAAGCTGTTGTGCCATTGGCCGCAAGCTCGCCGAAGCAACAAATGCCTGCCGCATGCGGCGGACTCGGGGGGAGATCGTCCGCCGGTGGGTGACGACGGGGCGACGCCCTACTGTGGCTGCGGGCTTTTTGACGACGGGTTTTTTTTCGGTTTGGGTGCTGGTTGTGGCGGGAGCAGAGGCTTGATCAGCCTTCGGGGCAGCTTCCGCAGCCGGTTTCGACCGAAGTGTGTCTGCCTGAACGGAACCCGCCTGAGGTCGCAGTGACGCCTGTGCCGGCAGCAGAACGCCGGTGACGCCGCACAGAGCCAAGGCTGCGAGCATCGGCCACTTTGAAGCTGGTTGCACTACGTTTGTTTTTCCTGGAGACACGCTACTGCCAGAACCCTTCCGCAAATCTAGCGGCGGAAATTTGAACCCATGATGGAGATATCGTCCTCGGC
>DATHOK010000279.1:0-4205 GCA_035484995.1 Verrucomicrobiia bacterium
ATGCCGGCAACGGCACGCAGTTCGGAGTCGATATTCAGCAACAGTGCTATGTTCTGCTCGACAGAAATCGAGAATGGATCGATCACATGGGGTGTAGTCCACTCCGCAGTGACGGGCTTTTCTGGAGCGAGGAGGACATCCTTCTGCTTCACTTGCGCCGACGCCCGGGCAATTTCAACCGCGCGCGCCGCAGTGGCTTCAACCCCGGTGCGCGAAAGGTCTTCGGAGGCGGCGAATCCCCACGCGCCATCGGCAAGCACGCGCACGCTCATGCCGGCAGACTCGGCGTCAGACGCGCTACCGACCTTGCCATTCTTCGTAGTGAGCGCGCGGCTTCTCTGGTTGACAATGCGTGTATCGGCATAGCTCGCGCCGCGCATCGTCGCAACGTTCAAAGCCCAGTTGGCGATTTCCTTCATGCGGAGATTCAAATTTACCACGGAGAAAGAAAATTGAGGACTAAGGCGTGGCCCGCGCCACATCCAGCGCTTTCCTCACCGCGAGCAGTTCCTTCAACAATTCGCGCAGCTTGGTAGACTCTAGCGCGTTGGCTCCATCGGACTTCGCTTCTTTGGGTCTGTCGTGCACTTCCAGGAAGACGCCATCCACGCCGGCGGCGACTGCAGCACGCGCCAGCACCGGAATGAACTCGGGTTGGCCGCCACTCACGGCGACTGCGGAGCTCGCGGCGTCGGCCTGAGCAGAAGGCAGTTGGATAGAATGCGTCGCGTCGAAAACCACCGGCGCAAACTTGCGCATGATTGAGAGCGAACGCATGTCGACGACCAGGTTGTTATAACCAAAGCTGGTGCCGCGCTCCGTGAGGAAGACCTGTGAGTTGCCTGCCTGCTGGCACTTCTCGACCGCGTGCCGCATGTCCCAGGGCGAGACGAATTGTCCTTTCTTGATGTTCACTGCCCGGCCGCTGAGCGCCGCCGCCACCACAAGATCCGTTTGCCGACACAGAAATGCAGGAATCTGCAGCACGTCGACGGCCTCCGCAACCTTGGCCACGTCCGCCACTTCGTGAACGTCAGTCAGCACTGGCAACTGAAGGTCTTCTTTGATCTTTCTTAGAACACGCAGACCCTCCTTAATTCCGGGGCCGCGATAACTGCGAATCGAGGTGCGATTGGCCTTGTCGTAGCTGGCTTTGAAGATGAAAGGAAAACCGAGCGCCCGGGTCACACCCTTGATGATCTCCGCCATGCGAATGGCGTGCTCTTCACTCTCGATCACGCAGGGGCCGGCAATCAGGAAGAGATTCCCCGAGCCGATGTGGACATCGCCGACTTGGAAGGAGGTAGGCAAGAATCTCATCAAAAATCATTTCACCGCGGAGACACCGAGGCGCAGAGAAATGTTGTCCACTGGTCTTAGCTCCTCTGTGCCTAAGTGTCTCCGTGTTGAACTTAAGCCCGTCGCGCTATCTACGCGCCACTTTTCCCGGACGATGGAACATTTCCACCGCCGCAGTCTCTTTCTGCGCCCGGCGTTTCGAGCCGTGCTCATACGCCGCCGCAATAAATGTGCTGAATAGCGGATGCGGCTCGAGCGGTTTCGATTTGAACTCGGGATGAAACTGGCAGCCAATGAAATGTGGATGGTCCGGCAGTTCGATCATCTCGACGTAAGTGCCGTCAGGCGTTGAGCCTGAAATTCGCAGCCCCGCGGCCACCATAGGCTCCTCGTATTCGCGATTGAATTCGTAGCGATGGCGATGACGCTCGCTGATTTCAAGCTTGCCATAAATCTTGTGAGCCAGCGTGTTGGGTTCAATCTTGCAAGTCCACGCGCCCAACCGCATCGTGCCGCCAAGTTCTTCCACACCGCGCAACTCGCGCAGCTTATAGATCACCCGATGCGGAGTCGCCTGATCGAACTCGCTCGAATTGGCGTCAGCCAATCCAACCACGTTGCGGGCAAACTCCACGCAAGCGGTCTGCATTCCCAGGCAAATGCCAAAGTACGGAACTTTATTCTCGCGGGCATAGCGAATCGCGATCAGCATGCCTTCAATCCCGCGCTTGCCAAAACCGCCCGGAACCAGCAACCCGTCATAACCTTCGAGCTGCGCGTCGATGCTGCTCTGGTCGCTAGTTTCCAGGCCCTCGGCTTCAATCCAGTTCAACTGAAGTTTCAGATTGTGCGCCAGCGCACCGTGCACTAGCGCTTCCTTCAGCGACTTGTACGAATCTTCATACTCGACATATTTGCCCACAATTCCGATCGTGACCGTGTCCTTTGGGTTATAGACGCGATGCACAATGTCTTCCCACTTCGAAAGATCGCGATCCTTCGCTTCCATGTGCAGATATTTGAGGGCGAGCGTGTCCACGCCTTCGTTGGCGAACACCAGCGGCACTTCATACACCGAAGCCACGTCCTTGGCCGTGATCACGGCTTCTTCCTGCACGTTACAGAAGAGCGCAATCTTCGACTTGAGCTCCTTGGCGAGAAAGCGGTCGGTACGGCAAAGCAAAATGTCTGGCTGAATTCCAATGCTCAACAGTTCCTTCACCGAGTGCTGCGTGGGTTTGGTCTTCAGTTCTTGAGCCGCTGCGATGAACGGCACCAGTGTCACGTGAACGAACAGCGTATCCTCGCGACCCAGTTCCTGGCGCATCTGGCGAATCGCTTCCATGAACGGCAGCGACTCGATATCACCCACCGTGCCGCCGATTTCCACGATCGCCACATCCACATCCTGGGCCACCTTCTTCATCGCGGCCTTGATTTCGTTGGTCACGTGCGGGATCACCTGCACCGTCTTGCCCAGATAATCCCCGCGACGCTCTTTCGCAATGATCTGCTCATAGAGGCGGCCCGTGGTCCAGTTGTTGTCGCGGGAAAGTTTGGCGTGGGTGAAGCGCTCGTAGTGTCCGAGGTCGAGATCGGTTTCAGCTCCGTCGTCGGTCACGAATACCTCGCCATGCTGAAATGGCGACATCGTTCCCGGATCGACGTTGAGATAAGGATCAAACTTCATCAGGTTGACCTTCAGCCCACGGCTTTCCAGCAGGCAGCCGATGGAGGCCGCCGCTAGTCCCTTGCCCAGGGAAGACACAACTCCGCCCGTTACAAAGATGTACTTCGCTGGCATCTGTTCCTCGCTCTAAATTGTGTTTGAAAAATTGTGCAGGTGGGGTGCACGATCAATTATGCCAGAACCTGCCTGTGGAAACAAACAGAAGAATCCGCGCGCGTTGACTATCCCGGTAATGTGGGCGAAAATGATTTGAGTACCTCCTTCGGGAGTACTTCCCTCAACCCCGATTTTTCGGGCTTTCGGCTTTTTGTCTTCAATCGTGGGCCTGTGGCGCAGCTGGGAGCGCGCTTCCATGGCATGGAAGAGGTCGTCGGTTCGATCCCGACCAGGTCCACCAATTCCCTCCAACAACTTAGACTGGAACACAGGGTCGCTTGAGCGACCAAACGTGCGAGCTACGAGCTCGCGAGTTGATCGGGATTGGTCAACACAAGCGTGGTTTACGGTACTTATGTGTCCTCAGGGCCGTTCGGGTAGTCTTGAAGCTGGAGAAGGCACTTGACCTTTACAAGAGGACTCAATCATGACGAATAGAGAAGCCGGAATCAATGTAGTCCGCGAAATGATGGGTGACCAGGCGGCCGGAAAACTCAGCTCTTCCGCTGACTCAGACACCTTCGGTGCCCCGATCGCCGCCTACGCGCTCGACCAAGTCTTTGCAGATATCTGGACTCGTCCCGGTCTCGACAGGCGCTCCCGTAGCCTGGTCTCGATGTCTGTCATGATTGCCATGCGTCAACCCCATGAATTCGCCATCCACATGGGGGCCGGGCTCAATAACGGCCTCACATTGAAAGAAATCGAGGAAGTTCTCATCCAGGCGCTGCCATACGTTGGCTATCCTGCCATCGCAACAGCACTTGCTGCTGCTGCCGAGGTTATCAAGGAGCGTGGTCTGGACGTCGACGAAAACTACGCTGGCCACCGCGGCCTGCTTTGACACTAAACGGTATCCGCACTGCCGGTGTTGAACGACGCTTTCTCATTGTTGTTGGCTCCAACAGAGAAATGTCAGCAAGGCGCATGATCCAGCAGCGATCGCCGTCGCGCACAAAGATCTGATGAACCGCTGATGCGTCCTCGGTGTTGAAGCGCTCTTTTAGAATCGCGGCCAAGCTATCAAGCTAAGGAACGGCAAGCAAGTTGAGATTTCGCG
>DATHOK010000280.1:0-22880 GCA_035484995.1 Verrucomicrobiia bacterium
GCGATTCGATTAGCGCTCAGCAAAGCGGATCACGAAGCGGTGTAACAAACGAGCAAACTTCAGGCAATCCGACTCAGCCTTTCCTGGGAACGCTGATACTCTCCAAATCGCGTCCGCGCGTCTCGGGTACGGCAAATCGCACGAAGACGAGGGTAACGATACTAAGCGTTCCGTAGATCGCAAATGTGCCAGCGCTGCCGAGGATATTAATCAGGGATAAGAATGTTAACGACACGGCAAAGTTTGCGATGCCTGAGAATAAGGTTCCAGCTGCGACACCCCGCCCCCGGACGCGTAAGGGAAAAACTTCAGCAACCAAGATCCACGCGATTGCGCCCAGGCTGAAGGCGAAACATGCAATATAGACCACAAGGCAAGTAATCGCTACTGACCCCAGCGACGCCCTGAGCACTCCCTGATGACCAAACGCGAAGGAAAGCGCGAAGAGCGCAACTGTCATGCCGCTCACGCCCACGTAGAGCAGTGGTTTGCGTCCGATCCGGTCAACTAGCGCGATACCCACGACTGTTGCAACCACATTCACGATAGAGACGATCAGCGTCGCGAAGATCGCATTGGCGTGCGACGCGCTTCCCGCGAGCTCGAAAATTTGCGGCCCATAGTAAATGATGGTATTGATCCCGGTAACCTGTTGCAGCACAGTAAGTCCTACGGCGATGAAAAGCGCCCTTCGCACCGCTGGACTCCAGAGAGCACTCCAGTTTTGTTCCATGGGTGTGTTTAGCCCTTGTTCGATATCGTCGAGAAACCGTTGCGCTCCAATATCGTCCGTGTAGCTATGCAGTACGGCTTCGGCGTCCTTCACTTGGCCGTGCGCGAACAGCCAGCGTGGACTTTCGGGAACAGTAAGAATTACCGCCAAGAAGAAGATTGTCGGTACTGCGGCGATGCCAAACATCAGTCTCCACGCCTGTTGCCCGGCGAGCCAGTAGCCGGCCAGGTTTGCGAGCACGATGCCGACGGTCAACGCAAACTGGTAAAGCCCGATGAGCATGCCGCGCGACTGCGGCGGCGCAAGTTCGGAAACATACACCGGCGCGGTGACTGAGGTGAAACCGATTCCGACTCCGATGATCGCGCGCGCCACGATTAGAACGAAAACGTTGGCAGACAGAGGCGCCAGCAAGGAGCCGACAATGAAAATGCCTCCAGCCCACACCAGCGTAGCGCGACGGCCGATGCGATCGGCGACCGCTCCTCCCACGATTGCTCCAATCATGGCACCCACCAGCACAATGCTGACGACCCATTCCTCCATCCACGTGGAGAGTGTAAATGTGCGTTTGACGAAGATCGCCGCGGCAGCAATGATGCCCATGTCGTAGCCGTAGAGCACACCTCCCAGTGCGGCAATCGACGAAATACGCAGTATGAATCCGCGATTCACGCGAGCCGGAACAAGTACGCGGAGATCGGCCACATGTTTTTTCCTCGACAACATAATACCGTATAGTTGATAATCCTTCATTACAAACCTCTGACTCGGTCGCATCGGTCGTAAAGTTTACCGGGCAATTATGGAGAACCAAGGAAACCAAGAGTTGCGCTGGATCGCAGGGGTCGAACCGCCGAAAGAGATGCTGACCCGGAGTATGACGTCCATTTATGAAATGGAATGTCGAGAACAACCGGCGCGTCTGGCTCGATTGTTGCAGGCTTACGACGAGGATCAGTCGATTAGGCAAGCGCTCGAACAACTGCGAAATCTATCGCTTTCTGCAGGCCCCGTAGTATTCGCCGGAATGGGAGCTTCCTATTGCTCCTCTATTACGGCTTCCTCTTTCCTGCAATCCTGCGGGCGATCATCATTCTCCGTAGAGGCGAGTGAGTGGCTGCACTACTCGCAGCCCGTATGGAACGAGGCCGCCGTTTCCATGCTGTTGACCACTTCCGGCGAGAGCGCGGAACTTGTACAACTTTGCAAACAAAGTAACGACAAACCGATCGCACTGCTTTGCAATAACGAAAAAAGCGCGTGCTGGTCGTTAGCTCAGATCAAACTGCCGATTTTGGCAGGTCCGGAATACGGCAATGCGACCAAGACCTACACCAATGCCACAGCTGCGTGCATCGTGCTGGCCTCCCACATGGTGGAGCGGGCATGGCGGGAAGATGCCAAGCGAGCAGGCGTAACCTACGCCGCCGCCCTCGATAAGGTATTTGGTCTGCGGAGAGAACTAGAAGGATTTTGTCGCGGAGCCAAGAACATCGAGGTCATTGGGCGTGGTCCAGCATACGGAGGCGCAATCATGGGTTCGTTGTGCATTCGCGAGATGACCGGCCATCGTGCCGCTGCTCACTCGGGAGGCGGATTCCGGCATGGACCGCTCCTTGACGTCGATGGATCGCATGTCGCCATCATTTCGGCGCTCGGACGGACCGCCGAGTTGGGAATCGATCTCGCGAACGATTGTCGGGCCCGTGGCGGCAGAGTGATTCTGGTCGGAACCGATGAGCGGCAGGCCTCTGACAGGCTCTTGCCGGTAACGATCGGAGCGGTAGCGGAACCATGGGAAGGAATCACTTCCCTCATCGTGCCGCAAGCGCTGACTCTGGCGATGGCCGAAGAATTTGGAGCGAAGCTGCCCCCTCGTTTTCAGTACGGAACTATGAAGGAGTAGTCGGTGGTTGATCCGGGGCCACACTGGCGATGGATTCAAAAGGAGACGAAATGACACGGTCAAAGGCGTCCTTGATAATCGTGCTCGCGCTGCTCGTAAACTTGTTCGCAACATTCTTCACTTTGAGCCCCGCTTGGGGGCAGGAAGTTACTGCCGCCATCACCGGAAGCGTAACTGATCCTTCCGGAGCGCCCGTGGTTGGCGCATCGGTGCTGGCTCACGATGTGGAGCGCGGCACCACCTACCCGACTCGAACCAACGACGTCGGCGTCTTCAATCTCGCACGCCTGCCGGTTGGCAACTATGAAATCAAGGTAGAGGCGACAGGATTTCAAACGGCAGAACAACGCGCGATCACACTTGTGCTGAACCAGATCGCCCGCTTCTCCTTCCAACTCAGGGTAAAGGGCGCGAACCAGGTCGTCGAAGTTGTCGATGAGGCACCAGCACTGCAGACGGATAGCACGCAAGTGGGCACGCTGATCGATGCCAAGACAAACGACAGTCTTCCGCTGGCCTCACGCAATTTCGTCCAATTGACCTTGCTCACTCCGGGCGCGCTTACCATTGACCCGCAGACGATGAACACCGGATCCCAGACCTCGCAGCAGATCGCGGGAAACGGTGGCGGGCGTCCCTATATCAACGGCAATCGCGAAGAGTCGAACAACTTCTTGCTCGACGGCGTGGACGACAGTCAAGTATCGGAAAATGCGGTGGGTTTCACCCCATCACCCGACGCGATTGAAGAATTCAACGTCATCACCCAGAACGCATCGGCGGAATTCGGCAATTTTCAAGGCGGGGTAGTGAGCGCCTCAATCAAATCGGGCACCAACAGTTTCCACGGCGATCTCTTTGAATTTATCCGCAACGATAAGCTCAATGCAAACTCGTGGCAAAACGGATTCTCAGCGAATCCGCAAGGAACGATCGGTCTCCCGAAGGGAAAGATGCGTTGGAATCTATTTGGCGGCACCATCGGCGGGCCCGTCATCAAGAACAAACTGTTCTTCTTCGGTGATTATGAAGGCTCCCGCTTCGACCATCCCCTTGCGGCCGGTGACCTCACTGTGTTGTCTACCGCGGAACGCGGAGGAGATTTTAGTGCGCTGCTGGCGAATGGCGTGCAAATCTATGACCCCTGCACGGCGGGTACAGGAGTTAGCGGCACGCCGTGTGTTTTGTCGGGAAACCCGGTACCTTTCCATGGCAACATTATTCCTCCCAACCGACTGGACAACGCCTTCAAGGTCCTCATGGCATCGTCACTCTATCCACAAGCCACTCCCAGTGCGCCCAATAGCGCCGTAGTTCTTAATGGAAGCCAGAACAATGACGACCAGGAAGACGTCAAAGTCGACTTCAACGCCTCCGAAAAGGATCGCCTTTTCGCCCGCTATTCACGGGCCAAGGAAATTGATCCCTTAACGACTTCCTACCTACTGGGGGGGAACTCGAGTTCGGAAGCGCACATCGACAACACGGCTTTTGATGAGACGCACACGTTCACCTCGTCACTGCTCAACGATTTTCGAGTTGGCGTGAACTACGTCTTGCCTTATGGCCCGAACACGACCTTTGCTCCGTCCGTCGCCACGCTCGCGGCCAGCACTGGCATCGCCGGTACTAGCGAAGGCGGCATCAGCGGACTGCCTAATATCACCTTTGCAAGCGCGGCAACGGGGGGCGGCATAGGCAACTACGCCGGTTTGGGCAACGGCGCGATCA
Organism: Verrucomicrobiia bacterium; assembly: GCA_035484995.1. Classification (GTDB taxonomy): domain Bacteria; phylum Acidobacteriota; class Terriglobia; order Terriglobales; family Acidobacteriaceae; genus Sulfotelmatobacter. Next base: position 4,374 of record DATHOK010000280.1, read on the forward strand.
TCCAAAAGTTCGCTTCTACCGTTTGGCAGATATCCGACAATGTGCTATGGAGTCACGGACACCACAATGTGAAATTTGGCTTCGAGATGGGCCGGTACCGCTTAAATATTACTTATCCGGGCAATGCCGGAGTCCTGGGCGACATCGGCTTCACTAACAACTACACCTCTGAGGCAGGCGATGGAGTATCCGGCGGAGATGCGGGGGCAAGCTTTGCTCTGGGCCTGCCCGATTCCGTTTCTCGAGGCGCGTTAGGCTTCGGTTTTCATCAAAGAGACTGGCTGCTGGCTGGGTTCGTACAGGATGATTGGCGTATAGCCGATACCCTAACCTTGAATCTCGGACTGCGCTATGAGGCACGTACTCCGTGGATCGAAACCAACAACCGTCAGGTGAATGTCGATAAGGCGACCGGCATCGTGGAGTTTCCCGGAAGCAGCCCCGTCCCCAACGGCGTTGTCGGCCAGAACGGCTTCAGTAGAGGACTCTACAGTAGCAAATATGATGGACTGGGCGAGTTTGAGCCCCGCATTGGATTCGCCTGGACTCCAGCGGCCCTAGAAAGAAAAACTGTTATCCGTGGGGCTTTTAGCGTCTCGTCTTATCTCGAGGGTACGGGGACTAATCTGCGCCTGCCTCGTAATCCCCCATACACACCAACGCAGATTGGGGGAACGAATAACTACACCTCGGGCGCCACACCTTATACCACCGAGGCTGGAGCTACGGGAGGGTTCGCACCACAACCGCAATCGGTTGACGGAGCGACTATGTTCGCTTGGGGTCCAGTCGTACAGCCGGCGATCGGAGAGCAATGGAATCTTTCGATCCAGAATGAGGTGACAAAAACACTCACGGCGCAAATTGGTTACGTTGGTCAAAAGGTTACGCACCTCGTCGTGCCCCTGGACCTCGGTCAACTGCAACTTGGAACCGATAACACCCCCTTCATCGGCGGTTTCAACGGAGTCGGCTATGGCCCGAACAGCTTCGCGGATGTTTACGACACGGCATCGGTCGGCACTATGCGCTATGACGCGTTGCAAGCAGTATTACAAAAGCGCGCCAGCAGAGGGTTGCAAGGCCAGATTGCCTATACCTGGGGCAAATGCATGACGGACAACAGCGGGTATTATGGCACCTACAGTTCGAATTCCGAGACCACAAGTTCCTTCCCCTATTGGCAGAATCTCTATGATCCCAAATCGAATTGGGCGCGCTGCTACTATGATTCCAGCCAGGTCGTGAGCGGCTACCTCCTTTACGAAGTGCCGATAGGCCGAGGAAAATCCTTCGGGCATGATCTGCCTGCGGCAGTTGATGCAGTGGTTGGAAACTGGTCGATTGATCCAATAGTTTCCTATCACGCTGGATTCCCCCTTGCCGTCTTCGGACCGGACAGCTCGGGGACCTTCACGAGCAATGACGGGGCAGGACCTGGTTCCGCTCGCCCGAACTGCAATGGTCCGGTCCAGTACACCCGCCAACTGATCGACGTTCCAGGCGTGGGCAATCAACTCCAATGGTTCTCGAATGCAAATGGCACATTCACACCGGAGGCCCCCGGGACCTTTGGTACCTGCCCAGCGCAGGGCCCGGTTATCGGGCCTCACTACGTCGACGTGGATCTGAGTCTGCAAAAAAACTTCCGCTTCAGCGAATCAATGCGCCTACAGTTTCGCGCCGACTTCCTGAACGCATTCAACCATCCGAACCTGGCCGCGCCGAATATGTTCTACAACCCAACCGCTAACACTTTCGGGAACATCACCGGCAGTCAGGATCCGAGGAACCTCATGTTTGCGCTCAAGTTCTATTTTTGATTGGAGCCCCAGCATCACCTTGAGCTGAAGCACCGCGAGGTATCCGCACTCGCCTCTCGCGCGGCGATTGAAGTCTGCTGGCGCCAACGCATCTCTCGTATGGTTTTTCAGATGCGATTACAGCCGATCGTCGATAGGTAATACAATCGGTGAGATAGTCGGCACCAGCTAGTGTCGGTGGACCGGCTTCAACGGATCCCACTCCGCTTAGGACGATCACCGACTTATGCGATCTCTCAGAACGCCTCAACGTCTTCGGCTTCTTGTGGCCTCATCGGTAGTTCTTCATGGCTGCCTGCTTTGTGCGCAGCAACCCTTTCTTACGGAAACCCTGTGGACGCAGATACGCGAGGAGACGAGCGGCATGGCTCCGTATGAGAACTTGCGTAGCCTGACACGCCTCCACAGAGTGCCAGGGACGCCCGAGTTCGACCAGGCGGCAGAGTTGATACTGATGCGCGCCAGGGAATACGGGCTGCAGGATGCGCACACGGAGCAGTTCCCGATCGACGGCAAGATTCACTATGGGTTGATGCGCTCGCATCTCGCCTGGCGTGTTGAGGCGGCCAGTCTGTGGGAGCTTGTACCCGAGCACACGCTGCTGGGCGACTGGTCGACAGAGCCGATCCGGCTTGCGGACTACAGCCACAGTTCGGACGCGGACACGCCACTGGTCGACGTAGGTCAGGGGACGAGCGAAGCCGACTACGACGGAAAGGATGTGCGGGGAAAGATTGTTCTTGCCGATGGAGTGCTGGCTACGGTGCAGCGCATGGCGGTGGAGCAACACGGGGCGGTGGGGATCGTGAGCGACATGCCGAACCAGGCGACGGCGTGGTCGAGGCTCGACACTAGTATTGTGCGCTGGGGCCACCTGGATGCGCTGCTGCCGAGCGGGTTTGCATTTATGGTGTCACGAGCAACAGCGACAGCGTTGCGGACGCACCTCACCAGTGGCCAACCCGTGATGCTGAGCGCGCACGTGAAGGCGGAGGTGACGAACGGGCACTGGACGGTTGTGACGGCAACCATACCAGGCACAGACCCTCACGCGGGCGAGGTGGTCTATAGCTGCCATCTCGACCATCAGCGGCCAGGGGCGAACGACAATGCGAGCGGGTGCGTGACGATCCTTGAGTCGGCCCGGGTGCTCAACCACTTGATCGGAAGCGGCAAGCTCCCGCGGCCTGCCCGGACCTTGCGCTTTATCTGGGGGCCGGAGGTTGAGGGGACGATGGCCTTCCTGAGCGAGCACCCTGACATTCGGCGCTCTCTGCGTGCCGACGTCCACATGGACATGGTGGGCGGAGATCCCTACAAGAACAAATCCATCCTGCATGTGACGGAAACGCCCTGGTCACTTCCGAGTTTCGTGACCGATGTGGGTCAGTTGTTTGCGGAGGCGATTCGAGCTGGGGCGACAGCATATGCCGGGGGTGGTACCCATGCCGAGGCCGCGGTGCTCGAAGATCGTAACGGAGCTCTCGGTACGAGGAACGAGTTTCTGGCTGACCGGACACCATATGCCGAGGGCAGTGATCACGACGACTATGACTCGTCGTCGATCGCGGTACCGTCGCTTTACCTGCGGGACTGGCCAGATATTTATATTCACACTGATCACGACACGTTGGAGCAGATCGACGCTACCAAGCTACGGCGGGTCGCTTTGCTGGGTGCGGCTTCGGGATACACGTACGCGACGGTCAATGCCGATGAGGCCAGTTCCCTGCTTCCGTTTTTCGCGGCGCGCGCGCAAGGGCGATTGGCGGAGGGCTTCGAGCGAGCGCAGGGTCTTGTGCAAGACAGCCAATTGCAGCCACAGGAGGCCTGGTACGAGGCCCGCAATCTGATGACACAGATGCTGCGGCGCGAACAGGCTGAGCTTCGCTCCTTCTCCACGTACACGCAGAGCGATCCGGAGAAGGCTGCGGTGTTCGGGAAGGCTCTGGTTGCTCAGGTTGCGATGCTGAATGAGTGGCTCGACCAAAGTGCCGAGAAGCGAGGGGTTCACGACTTCAAGGCGCTGCCACCATGGCACGCCCAGCCGGGCGCGTCCCGGGTTCCTGTGCGCACGGCCGAGTTTGGACCACTTGCTTACCAAAACGATGACGTGCTGTTGGACCGACTGGGGAGCGAGCGGGTCGGAAAGATCAAACTGCTAGGCGGCGGATCGAACCGTCTTTTGCGCGCGCAGGACCAAGGAGAGCTTTATGCCTATGAAATCGTCAACTTCGTCGATGGAAAGAGATCGGTCGGCGAGATACGAGACGCCGTGGCCGCGGAGATTGGGCCGATCCCACTCGATGTTGTTGCTGATTATCTGAGAGCTTGTGAAGAGGCGAAGATTATCGCGCTTCCCTAAGATCGCGAGCGGCGTTACGCTGTGTCGATAGTCGGCGTCGACCTTGTGCGCTTCCGTCGCTGGCATATCGAACGTACGTGCGCAGAGTCCCGACCCAAGCAATGCAGCGACGCTCATTGTATTTCCGCCTCTTCGGCCGGCTGCAATTGGTAACTCACAAACGCGACCTTCAGGCTATCCGGCGACCATGAAGGCACGTTGATGGTTCCTTGTCCGCCGAAGAGAGTGGCTAGAACCGTGATTTTTCCCTCGGGTTTTCCGCCACTCACATTCATCAAACGCAACTGCACATCCTTGTTTGGCGGATGCCCGTTGACATCATTCCCGTACGACAGGAAGACCATCCACCTGCTGTCGGGAGAGATGTGCGGAAACCAGTTGTTGAAGTCGTCGAAGGTAACCTGCTCCTGGGCGCTGCCGTCGGCGTGCATGCGCCAGATCTGCATGTGGCCGGTGCGCTCGGAGTTGAAGTAAATGAAGTTGCCGTCGGGCGAATACTCGGGGCCATCGTCGAGCCCTTTGGCGGTAGTCAAGCGGGTCTCGTCACCGCCGGTGACGGGGATGGTATAGATGTCGAAATCGTCATTGCGCCGGCCGACGAAGGCGAGGGTCTTTCCGTCGGGCGACCACCCATGCCAGTAGGACGGAGAGTTTCGGGTGACGCGTCGCGGTGTGCCGCCCCCGATGGGCACGACATAAACGCTGGACTGGCGGTCGGGCTGCGACTCGTCGCTGATGGCCAGCAGCGTGCTATCCGGCGAAATACCGTGGTCGTTGTTGCAATGCGTGGCTGCGCCCGTGTCGATAGACGTTGACATTCCGCCAGCGACCGGCAGTCGCAGAATGTGGCCTTCTTGATTGAAGAGGAAGTAAGTGCCGTCGTGGCTCCAGTTGGGCGCTTCAAAGTGGCTGGGTGCGCTGTAAACCACACGGCGATCGGTGGAAGCGATCGCCACTGTCTCGAGCGTACTGTAGAGCACAGGTGGCGTGAAACTTGCTGCGGGAGCCGAGAGCGCGACGTTCGAGAAGACGGCCTTCTCGACCGCGTCCTTCTCGTGCGAGCACACTCCTATGCCGACGTAGAACGAGCCTTGCAACGGAAGTTTGATGGATGCGCCGGAGGGACGCAGTGGCTCTCTCGCCTCCCCGGCAGCGAAGATGTAGATGAAGTCGCCGCGCTTTTCAAGGCGCAGACGATGAGGTGCGGAAAGATTGGATTGAATCTCGTGCGTGGTCGAGCCTTTGGCCTCGCGAAACTGCAGCGAGGTGAGGCCGTCGCCGTGCAGGGCTACATCAGCATAGGGTGCATCGGCGTCGAGGCTCTGACGGATCATGAGCACTGCCTTGCGATGCGGATTGCCACCTTTTTCCGGGAAAGCGATGTCGGCGGTTAACGCTATATCTCCGGTCACTTGCTTCCATGCAAATTGAAACTCATCGTAGGTGAACCACATGTTTTCGCCGCTACCTGTGAGACTGTAGGTGTTGTCCACGGCATCGTATTGGGCTGAGCCGGGATGCAACACAGTACCGATGTCGGCGTGACTCTGGAATAGGCCGAGGGCGGGTGGGGCAGTCTGCGCGCAGAGCAGGCAGGCTGGCGGAAGAAGGAAGGCGACGATACAGCCTAACGAGTATGGGGATAAAGACATCGATCCGACGATGCGCTTGCGCATGATGACAACGCCTCCTCGACCGTTCAACGAAAGGTAGGACGGCGAAAAAGAATTGTCAATCGGACGGGTAGCCCGCAACCTTTCGGGCCGCACGCATAGCCGCAAGCGAGCGGAGGCCTTGACAGCGGGAAAACAGGAAGAATACGAATCCAGGCCAGATGGCCGTCGAATCCGCTTTTTTCGAGAGCGTCCAAGGTTTTTTAAAAAGAAGGTCGATATCCCATTCTGTTGAGTGACGCCTGAACAGCGGCGTGACTCCAGCCTCAAGCTCCAGCCAATTCTCGATCGGCGTAACTTCAACCGCGACGGTGGGACCGAAGCTTGATCCGCCTTCTGTGATGCTCCAATCGGTTGCGCCGCCCAGCTCAACAATGGCAGTGGGCTCCTTCTCAACCTCCTGCGCGATGGCATTTCCGGCGCAGAAAAGTGAGAATGCAAGCAAGATAGGTTTGGCCGAATTCACCGAGTTCACGATGTGCTCTCGCGTGTGTACGCGATAACACTCGTTGAGAATGCGCCGACCGGGCGTCAATAAGCGAAATAGAGATTTATCGCCAATTGAGGACATTTCCAGGTGTATCATCGCCGTGGAATTTGCCGACGATAATGGAGTGACCGGACAAAACACTTATGGTGAGAATGGTTCTTGTTGCCTTCCTCTTTGCAGCATCCGCATTAGCTCAAAATTCCTCTTCAGCGTGCGGATCTGAGAAGGTCAGCTTTGACGTGACGCTCGACAAGTCTCACTCCTCGCTGCCGAAGGCAGAGCCGGGGAAAGCGACTGTCGTTTTCATTCAGGACTTTGGCGCACAGACATTCGGCATTGGAGTGCATCGGACGGGCAGGGTTGGCGTCGACGGGTCATGGGTCGGCGCAATCAAGGACAATTCCTATCTTTCTGTGTTCCTCGAGCCAGGGGAACACCATATTTGCGTGAATTTAGATTCCGAATTGCTCGGAAATCCTGTAGAGTTTGCCCACTTCACAGCGGAAGCTGAAAAGACTTATTACTTTCGCTCACGATACATCTCCGGCGGCAATCTGCTTCTCGGACCCGTCGATAGTGATGAAGCAAACTACCAGATCGCGATGTTTCCGCTGAGTGTTTCGAAGCCCAAGAAGTGACGGGTCCCCGTTTCAAGATGCATCACGAGCAAACCCGGAGTTAACGGCTGGTAACGGGCAATTACACTTCAAAATCCCCGGCTAGGACCTTCGCCAAAAACAAAAGTGAAGCCGCGTGGAACAAGCGAAACTTCCTGCGCCTATGTCCCTGCGGCGACGGATGCGACAGTAATCGTACCGCCGTTAAGAGCGCCCACAATTTGCACGCGCTGTCCAGCCACCCGTTTCAGCTCCGCCGGATCTCCTTCCAGAAGATAAGTCCGATCCCCATTGACGAAGGTGAAATTGGCTCCGTCACGGATGCAGCTGCGTGCGCAGTCCGTGGCCGTTCCCCCGATCTTGGCAGAATGTTTGGCGAAGCATCGTGAACAGGTAACCATGCCAACATAGGTTTGCTGACGGTCAGGTGGCGCTACCTGAGCTACGGTTTGCAGAAGGTCAGTTTGAGCTGCCGACTGCGGCGGCTCGGCGCTTTGTCCGAAGGCCACAACAACGGCCCCGACGAGCGCAAGCGCGAACGCGAGGCCAAAAGCAACCCCCGCGCAGAGCGTGATGACCTCGATCCAGAAACGGTTTTTCCTCATCACAAGCCTCCAGACTGCGAGCGTACCAGTGCACTCGCAATCGAAAGGCCAGACGGGGGGTCCACCGAAACTATTCAGAAGGCTGACTTTGGAGAGTGGGCGAATGGGCCTACACAGCTTGTCCGAGCTGAAAGTGGATAAAAAGTTCTCGGCCCCACATCGGCCGCCTGAATTACAACAATGTCGGATACAGGATTTGATCTACGTCGGATACAGCGTTTGCTGTAACGCAAATTTGCTCGGTCACTCGCAGAATACTCTTGGTCGTTCCACTGATCTGTCGCTCACCCGCTCAGAATACAAGTTACAGATCAATGGCCCGACACGTGCAGTCACAACGGGCGACTAAGTCCGGAGAGGGAATATGCTAAGTATCCGTACTGAGAACATCGGCGAAATGGCAGTCATTGAGTGCGAAGGCCGAATCGTCCGGAGCGAAGCCGCTTTCGAATTACGCAAAGCCGTCAACTTACAAAGCGATGCCCGCATCATTGTCCTCGATCTTTCGGAAGTCACCGCCATCGAAAGCGGAGGTCTGGGTATGCTCGTATTTCTGCAGCGATGGGCTCACGACCACGACATTCGACTCAAGTTGTTCAATCCCCGTCAATCTGTGCGCGACAGGCTGGAGCACGCCAGTTCGATGCGCGAGTTCGACATCGCGAGCCTAGACGAAATGATGGCTCTCCTGGCTTGTGCCGATGGCCGATACGCGCAAGCCGCCTGATTAGCTCTGCCTCGTTCGCGGACCAGTCCACTTGCTCCGGCGATGCCAGATGCATCCATTCCGCGCCTGGGACACGGCTTACTTGGGAGTCGGCTTGAGCCAGGGGGCCAAGCGAGGTTCACGGTCACGTAGTAGAGCAGAGTCCTAACCTTCGGCAAGTTGACTGGCGTAACAAAGTTGACTGGCGTAACGCCCGATTACGCTCATTGACGGTCAATGACCGTTAACCTCCCGCGAAACGCGCTTAGCTCGGTCTGGATAGAGCGTCTGGCTACGAACACATTTTGACTCCTACACAGCACCCAATTGCCTTCGTTTCCGAATCACAAAAGTGCATACTAATGGAAACGGCTACCGACCGGTTCCACGTTTGCATACCACATTATGAAAGCTATGTCGTTTCTCCGTTGCCTACTCTTGGTCGCGTCCGGGAGTGTGGCTATCGCTGTGCCGGTTCAGGTCGATGCTTCCGAAGCCGACCCTTTCGCGCAATCAACTCAAATGATCGTGGTGACCACGCCGGATTGGAACGCGGTCGAAGGACAGCTGCAGCGATACGAGCGCGCCACTCCACGCGAGACATGGTCGCGGGTAGGCGAACCGATCTCCATTGTGGTCGGCAAGAATGGCCTGGGCTGGGGCATGGGCGTCCTTGCGACCGATGACCCAGAAGTTCGCAGCGCTTCCGACCCCGTCAAAAAGGAAGGAGATGGCAAGGCGCCAGCCGGAGTCTTTACCCTCGGCGCGGCGTTCGGCTATGCGTCCCAGCCACTGCCGGGATTAAAGATGCGCTATCTAAGCCTGAGCGCGTCGATCGAATGCGTAGACGACGCTGGCTCGAAGTACTATAACCGCGTGGTTGATCGCTCCGCCGTCGCTCCCGACTGGAACAGCTCAGAGCACATGAGGAGCACTGGCGAGTTGTACCGCTGGGGCATCGTCGTGGGTCACAACGGAATGGCCTCGGAGGTCAACGGTAATCCGTCTACACCAGGAGGCGGTTCGTGTATTTTTCTTCACATTTGGCGGAGCCCTGGCCAGGGGACGGTCGGATGCACTGCCATGCCGCAAGTCGAACTGGAAACTCTGCTCACCTGGCTCGATCCAAAACGCAAACCGCTGCTGGTACAACTGCCAGCGTCGGAATATGGGCGGCTGATCGATCGCTGGAAATTGCCGGCATTAATCAATGTTCATCCGCGTTGAGAAGCGGCGAAATCTCTAATGTCCGAGGTCTTCAAACTTCACATTCAGGATTGCATACTCTTTCCAGTCCTTATAGTCGAAGTGCCACCACTCTGTGGGGTTGACCTTGAAACCCTGCGTTTCCATGGCTTGGCGCAGTAAGGCGCGGCGAGCGCGTTCGTCGGCCGTGCCCCCAGCGTAGTCGGCATAGGCGCGATCGGTCATCTCGTCGTATCCGCTGGGCATCTTCACTTCGATACCCGTCTTCAAATCGTACAAGGACAGGTCCACGGCGCATCCGCGGTTATGCTTGGAACCCTCCGCTGGATTAGCGACGAAAATCTTTTTGTCGTCGGGCGTAGCATCCCAAAACATCTTCGTGACGTACCACGGGCGGTAGCCATCGTGGATGATCAGGCCGTATCCGCTAGCCTTGAGCTCGCGGTGGGCGCGAAGCAGTGCTTCCGCTGCGGGCCGCTGAAGGAAAGCCCGCGCTTGGGTGTACACCGGGGTACCCAGAAAATTGTTCGTGGTGGCGTAACGGACGTCGAGCTTGATCGCGGAATCGAGTTTGACCAATTCCACCAAGTCAGGTTCGCGAAAGCTTCCCTGCTCGCGTGGCGGCTGCGCCTTAAGCGCCTCTGCGCGCAACTCCGGCACCGGACGCAGAGGTGCGATACGGAAGCTGACTTCTTGCGCCCGGCCGAGTTGCAGCAGCAGGGCAAGACAATAAAGGCGAATACAGAAGTTTACCCAAAACTTCATACGACTCACTACAACTACAACGGCCGCGTCGAATCTGCAGTAGAAAATACGGTGCCCGGGACTAATGCGGCGGTTTGTCGTCTCGCAAGTGTTTTGACTGGGTGAAATCCACCACTGCGTGGCTGAAATCAACCGGTCTAAGTCAATCAAAAGAACGGAACTCTTCCCCACTCCCGGTGTTCGATCTACTAGCAGGAATTCTGGGGGACTTTATGAAAACCAAATTATCTAGAACGCTTCTTACCGCGGTGTTGACGAGCGCTTTGGCGCTCTCGACTGGCACTTCCTTGAGGGCGCAGGACCAGTCGACGGACAAGCCCTCAGCGGGGAGCGCCCAGGTGGATCAGGGACCTCCGCCAGAGCAGACCACGCCGCAATACAATGCGCCCGACCAGAGTGCGCCCCAGAATGTCGCGCCTCCCCCGCCGCAAAATCAAAATACATCCCAAGACCAGGCGCAGGCGCCTCCGCCTCCAACGGGGCCGGCTCAACCGCAGTACGCATCGTTGCCTCCGGATCAGCTAAATAAGCTGGTAGCTCCGATCGCGTTGTATCCCGATGCGCTCGTCGCGCAGATACTGGCCGCGTCAGCGTATCCAACCCAGATTGTAGAGGCTGACCGGATGGTACGGGAGTACCCGCAATTGAAGGGAAAAGATTTGGCCCAGGAAGCGGAACAGCAGGATTGGGATCCGAGCGTGAAGGCCCTGGTGGAGTTCCCCACGGTGCTGGCGAACCTGGACAGGAATTTGTCGTGGACTTCCGAGCTCGGCCAAGCCTATCAGAACCAGCAGGATGACGTGATGCAGGCCGTCCAGTTCATGCGTCACAAGGCTTACGACGCGGGCAATTTGCGGACTACGCCTCAAGAGCGCGTGTATGAAGACGGGCCCAATGTAGACATCCAGCCAGCTGATCCGGATGTCGTGTATGTGCCCGCTTACAACCCGGCGTATGTCTACGGATATCCCGTAGGCCTGTGGCCTGGGTTCTATCCCTGGTGGGGATTCGGCGGCCCGCGCATCTCGTTCGGCATTGGCTTCCCGCTCTGGCCGTTCTTCGGCTTCGGTTGGGGATGGCATGGGTGGGGCCTCGGATGGGGCTTCCACGGTGGCATCTTCTTCGGCGGACATCCTTACGCTTTCCGTGGCGCAGCGTTTTATAACCATGCCGCGTTTGCGCACGGAAATTATCGAGGATTCTCTTCCGCGCATGGCGCATTCGGAGCGCGGGGATTTTCGGATCGCGGCGCGCGCGGATTTGGCTCAGCCGCGGGTCACGGATATGCGGGCGCATCTCGAGGTTTCGCCGGCGGTAATCGCGGCGCAGCCGTTAACCGGGGCGCTGAAGGCAACCGAGCCTACGCAGGCAATCGGGGATTCTCCGGCGGCCAACGGGGTTTCGCGGGACGCGGATCAAGCGCGCCGCGCGCCGGTGGCTTCAGCGGCAACCGCGGCGGTGAGTCGCGCGGATCCTCTTCGCATGCAGGCTCCGGCGGTTCGCGCGGCGGCGGGCATGCCAGCGGCGGACACGGCAGCGGTGGCGGTCACAGCGGCGGCGCGCACAGTGGCGGTGGTGGTCACGGCGGCGGCGGACACGGCGGCAAGCGCTAAGTATTTCGTATAGTCGCCCCCGCTAAATCGAAGGCCCCGCTCTCGCGAGCGGGGCTTTCTTGCGCGGACAATCTTGGTAGCGGCCGCTCCCATTTGTTCTCTCGCTACCAGCCGTTTGCAGCCGCTACGATCCGGGACCGAAACGTTTCACCGAGACCGCGGCCGTGACCTGTTTCCCGCTGAGAGCGCTACGCCTCCGGCCAACTTCCAGGTGGCGAGCATTCGGACATTGAGAATGTCGCCAAGTGAGCCCGGCCGTGAAGATGGCACAAAACTCAATGTTCGATTGAAACCAGCCGCACATCCAGGTTTTTCGTCGACCGCTCTCCGCTGCGTTGGACGTCGAAAACGTGATGCTGTCCCGCGTGGCTCAGGCTGTCACGCAATTCGCGAAGCGTGAACTCACTGGCATTCCTGCCGTCCTCGCCCGAGATCACATCACCTTTCTCGAAGCCGTCGGCCTCCGCCGGCGACCCGGGACGCACCGCCGCGACCGTGTACGTGTGCAAGTCTGCACTGGATGCAAGCAACGTCAGCCCATAGGTCTCGCGCTCGGGGAATGGCTTCTTCGCTTCCGGTGTTGGCTCGAGGATGACGCGGTAATTCGAATACTCGAGATAACAGTGATATCGCGAGTAGATGCTCTCACCCACTGTTCCTGAGAAATTAGTGCTCGCGTACGCTCCCTTCGTGTTGACCGACATGTTCACGGGAACGTTGTTCACGGTCAGGTGCCCAATAGACAGTCGTTGCAGATTGCCACGTACGTTATTCTGTGCAAAGAACTGGCTCTCGAGACCCGCTGGCCGGTTCACAATCGTATTTGTCTGTGCGAGCCGCGTTAGATCGTTCGACTTGACGAACGGCGAGGTCAAGGTCGCAGTCTCGGCCGCTCCGAAGTCCACGACGAAATATGCAGGAATTTCCGGCTTAGTCGGAACTCCAATCGAGCCATGCGCGTGTGGAATTCCATTGTCGAATATCACCGGCACCATGACACCGGTTCCTGAATACTTCCACGTCCCAGGATCGTGGAGCGTGATTCGCTGATTCTCGTAGTCAATATCTATTACGAAACGGCTGATGAAGTCATACCCAAGAATTCCCCCGAACTTCACCCCCAATGCGCGCTCCAAACCCGTCTGGTCAATGGTCGATACATGCTGGTTGCGAAGTTCAACTCCTGGAAGCGTGAAAGTGGCTCCGGCTGCATAGTCGTACTCCGCTGAGTTTCCGCCGCCGGTCGTGGTCGTCTTGGCATAGGTCTTCAGACCAAACTCTTCGAGACGAGTCGAGTTGATAACGTTCTGGTCCGCCCCCGTATCGAGGAGGAATCCGATTGGAGGCCGTCCATTGACGGACACGTTGAATACAATATGGTTTGCTTCCATCGTGAACGGAATAGGGGGCGCATTGGGAGCCAGCGTCTGGTCCGATGGCCCCGGAACGAGCGGCGCAAAGGCCTCTTTCGACAGGGTGCTCTTGTGCTGAACGGTTTTGCAGTTCCACTCGTAGGCGGGCTTATCCGTCTCGGCGACAACCGCATGGTACGGGGTCATTAATCCAGCGGCATTGCGCCAATCTGAATACGTGGTTGTGATCTCGCTATCTTCTCCAGGACGCACGGACTTGAGCGGCAGAAACGTCTTCGCGTCGATGTACCACGTAGTCGTCCAGCCGCCCTCGGGTTTGTACCGCAGTAGATAAGCCGAATGATCGCTGCTCTCCGACACTTCCGCCGATCCCATCTCCTGCGGCGGGCCGAAAGCGATGACCCTCTCTTCATTAACTCCTGTAGTAAATCGCTCTAGCTCCTGTCCTTCGACTTTTCGCACCCAGCCGTTCCAGTCGCGACGCTCTTTGCGCTGCTTCGTCAGCAGCAGTTGCGACTCGTCGAAATTACGTTGAACTTCGCGACGAAAATCTGTATTCGAGATCCAATCCTGCACCGTTCCTGGAATTCCGTCCTCAGTCGACACTGCCATGATCACTGCCGAGCGCGAAACCTTGCCGGAATGCACGGCAGTCCGCCATCGAGCCACCACTTGAGAGGCGTTTATAGTTGATTGTTGAGTATGCGACAACGGAGCGGCGAACGAAAGCAGAAGAATAAGGAGTGATTGGTGCGCCTTCATGTCAGCAGCTTACACAGATTCACGAGAGAAATGTCGCAAAGCGCTCGACGAATTTCGCCGAATCACCAATAGCGGGATTTCTCGCTAGTCGGCCTCCGTCGCTTCAAGACAGTTTTTGAGGTTCGCGAACCGCATCCGCCAGGTCGTTCAGGAACATCGCTGCCCGCGCGCCGTCCACGGTGCGGTGATCACAGGCCAGCGTAAGCGACATCATGATCCGAACGGCGGGTTTACCTTCGACGGCAACGACTCGGTCGGCGATGCTGCCCACCGCGAGAATTGCCGCTTGCGGGGGCGTGATGATCGCGGTGAACTGATCCACGTGATGCATGCCGAGGTTGCTGATCGTGAATGTAGCATCGGCTATGTCGGCGGGGCGCAACTTTCCCACCCGCGCGCGCTCAGCGACGTCGCGGCGATGCGCGGCAATTTCCGCCAAGACGGCGGTGTGTGCGTTGGGAATGACCGCCGCGACCACTCCGTCGTTCACCGCAATGGCAACGCCCACGTTCACGTGATCGTGAAGAAGGATGCCTTCCGCAGTCCAGCTTGAATTCAACCGCGGATGCTTCTGCAGCACGCGTGCCGTCAGTGCGATCAGCAGATCCGTGTGCGTGATCCGGACATGGTGCGTGCGCTCGATCTCCGGCGCCCTCTTCTCCCGGTATTCATTGAGCGCGCCGGCTTCGATTTCGCGCGTAACAAAGAAGTGTGGAACAGAGGCCCAGCTTTGCGTGGTGCGTTCAGCCATGAGTCGCCCTATCGAGCTGGGGACCTCAATGCTGCCTGACTTTTTGGGGGCTGCACTCGAAGAAGCAGGCACGACCGTTACATGCACGTCGGACGCAAGAATCTCGCCACCGGGACCAGAACCGCGCACAGCGGCAAGGTCCACGCCCAATTCTTTCGCGAGACGCCTGGCCTTCGGAGAAATCCTCGCGCCTTGACTTGCAGAGACCTCCGAAGTGCTCACTGCGACGGGGCTTGGGTGTGATCCCGTCTTTCCTTGTAGACCAGCCCGCGCTGGAGACGCGGTGATCGTCTTTGCAGGCTCGTTCTCCGCGGGAGGCTTTTCGCCGGGAGCCACGATCCACGCGATGGTCTGCCCCACGGGGATGTCGGCCCCGGCCGCGGCTGTGATTCCGGCGAGGATACCGTCGGCGGGCGCTTCTACCTCCAGCACGGCTTTATCGGTTTCTATTTCGAGAAGCGGCTCGCCTTTGTTGACGCGGTCGCCTTCTTTTTTTCGCCAGGCGATGAGCTTGCCGGTTTCTTGCGCCATCTCGAGAGCGGGCATCACAACACTGAAGGCCATAATATTTTATTCGGGGAGGCTACACGCTGGTTCTCAGTCCGAAACTCCCACGCGCTCAGTTTTCGCGCTGGCTTCGATCATATCCAACACCTTCTCGCTGGCCGGAGCTTCCGTTTCTCGTGTCGTGGGAAGGGGTCCATTGACGGTGAAGTAGTGCGCGCCGGCAACCAGCAATTCCTCCGCTGGGAAGCGGGTTATCACTTCGTGCCCCGTGGGCGTGACCACGATTTCTTCTTCGATGCGCGCCGCGCTCCAGCCGTCGGTCGAGGGCCAGAAAGTTTCCAGCGCGAACACCATGCCCGGCTCGATCGTGACGGGATGCTCGAACGAAACCAGGCGGCTGATTACCGGCTTCTCCCAAATCGCGAGGCCGATGCCGTGGCCGTATTGCAGCGCAAAGCAGGATTCTTCGTTGGGGAAACCGAATTCTTCGGCTTTCGGCCACACAGAGGCGATCTCGGCGGTCGTGCGCCCTGGCCGCACCAGTTCGATCGCCGCGTCGAGATATTCGCGGCAGCGCTTGTAGGCATCGACCATAGCATGCGACGCGTAGCCTACGGTGAAGCAGCGGTAATAGCAGGTGCGATATCCCATATAGGAATGCAGGATGTCGTAGTAGACGGGGTCGCCGGGCCGCAGCACTCGATCGGAGAACACGTGGGGATGCGGATTGCAGCGCTCCCCCGAAATTGCGTTTACCGCCTCGACGTATTCCGAGCCTAGGTCATAGAGCACTTTGCTCACGAGGCCGACGGCTTCGTTCTCTCGAAGGCCAGGCTTCATGGCGCGGTAAAGCTCGTCGTAGGCGGCGTCGACCATCATGGCGGAAGTGTTGAGCAGCGAAATTTCATCTTGCGTTTTGATCACGCGGGCGTTCGACATGAGCTGCTGGCCATCGACCACCTTGATGCCTTCGCGTTGCAGCGCGAACAGCACAGGCAGTTCGATGATGTCGATACCGAGAGGCTCTTTGTGCAGGCCGCGCATTTCGAGCTCGATGCGAATCTTTTTCGCAACGTCTTCGGCGCGTCCCATCTCCGGCGTCATGGCTCCGCGCAGCATGGAAATTCCTGCGCGTGAGCGCTCGCCGAGCCACGGGCAATTTAATTGATGGTGCTTGGCGGCGGAGCCGAAGTCCCAAAGGATGGGCTCGTCGTTCTGCGGCAGCAGGGTGAAGCGGTTGCACTTGTCCTGGGCCCACGAGCCAATGTGCGTCGAGGTGAGATACCGCACGTTGTTCATGTCGAAGCAGAGCAGCGCGCCCATCTCGGACTTGGCCAGCAGAGCCTTCGCCTTCGCCAGCCGCTCGCGACGTAAGCGATCTAAATCGATTCGCTGTTCCCAATCGACTGCCATGGTTCCGTGAGTTTTTAATGCCATAACGAACCTCCCGCGTTCAGGTAGCGCAGCCGTCTTGGCGACTGTTTCGCCCGTCGCGCCGATGACGGGGCGCCCTCCGGACAGCCGGACAGGATGCCGGCGCTACTTTTTATTGCATAGTTGCCTTGCTGCTTCTGATACCGTTTGTTCCGTCGGCACCGTTGCATCTTCTAGCGGCGGAGAAAACGGAATTGGGACATGCATTGCGCCCATTCGCTTCACCGGAGCGTCCAGATCGTAGAATGCGCCTTCGGCGATCACGGCGGCAAGCTCAGAAGTGACTCCGTAACGGCCGTAGCCTTCATCCAGCACAATGACTCGGGAGGTCTTCTTGGCCGAGTCGATCAGCGTCTTTTCATCCAGAGGCCACGTCGTCCGCGGATCGACGACCTCCGCGCTGATACCTTCCTTCTCTAACAGGATCGCCGCGCCGAGAGCGACTTGCACCATGCTGCTGGTAGCGATCAAGGTGATGTCATCGCCGGCGCGCTTCACATCGGCCACCCCTAGCGGGATGGTGTAGTCCTCTTCTGGAACTGGGCCCTTCAGTTTGTACATCATCTTGTCCTCGAAGAAGACCACGGGATTCTCATCGCGGATGGAGGTCTTCAGCAGGCCCTTGGCGTCATAGGGGGTCGAGGGCAAAACCACTTTCAATCCGGGCACGTGGCTGAACCAGGCGTGCAGCGATTGCGAGTGCTGTGCGGCTGAACGTCGCGTGGCGCCCAGCGTAGTGCGCATCACCATGGGAACTTTCCAGTGCCCGCCTGACATGTAATGAACTTTGGCTGCCTGGTTGACCATCTGGTCCATAGTGAGAGTGATGAAGTCGCCGAACATGATGTCGACGACCGGCCGCAGGCCGGTCATCGCCGCGCCCACGGCTACACCTGTGAAGCCAGCCTCGGAGATCGGGGTGTCCACCACGCGGCCGGCGCCGAACTCTTCGACTAATCCCGAGAGGACTTTGAAGGGCGTGCCGGCCTCAGCCACATCTTCACCGAAAATGCAGACATGGGAGTCGCGGCGCATTTCCTCAGCCAGCGCCTCGCGCACCGCCTGCGCAAACGTCAGCTCGCGTTCAGGCATAGACGTGCTTCTCCACTTGGTCCACGCTGGGATAGGGCGCAGCAATGGCAAACTTTACCGCTGCCTCCATCACGGCGCGAACTTCCGACGTGATCCGATCAAGGAACGCAGTATCGGCATAGCCTTGTTCGAGCAACCACTTCGACAAGACCGTGATGGGATCGCGATCCGTCTTCCAATGCTGCTCTTCTTGCTTGGAACGATAATATTCGCGATTGATGTCACCGACATGATGGCCGCTGTAGCGGTAGGTGTCGCATTGCAGGAAGGCCGGTCCGCCGCCGGTGCGGGCGCGCTTTACCAGCCGCGTCGCTACTTCGTTCACGGCACGCACGTCCTGGCCATCGACGCTCGCGGCTTCGAGGCCGAAGGCTGTCGCGCGGCCTAGAATGCTCCCCGCCGTGGTTTCGGCGTAGTGCGTGTACTCGTTGTATTGATTGTTTTCGCAAACGTAAATCACGGGCAGCTTCCACAACTGCGCCAGGTTCATCACTTCGTAGAGTGATCCCTGGCCGAGCGCGCCTTCTCCGAAGAAGCAGACGGCTACCCGACCTGTGCCCAGAGTCTTAGCTGAGAAGGCCGCACCCGTGGCGATCCCCACGCTGCCGCCGACGATGGCGTTAGCGCCGAGGTTGCCGGTGGCGGGATCGGCTATGTGCATGGATCCCCCTTTGCCTCGGCAATAGCCGGCTTCCTTGCCCAGCAACTCGGCGAACATGCGATCC
>DATHOK010000281.1:0-6881 GCA_035484995.1 Verrucomicrobiia bacterium
CCCGTAAAAGACAACCGCCTCACCGTAGTCCTCATCCATCAGGATGAGCTGGTCATCATCGCCCCGCCGCACCATCCGCTGGGTAAAATGAAGTCAGCTTCCGTAGGAGATCTGGCCAAGTATCCGCTGGTGCTACCCAAAGCAGGCCACACCCGCGACGCTCTTGATGGCCTGTTTCGCGAGCGCAAGTTGAAGCCGAACTACAGTATGGAACTTGATTCCAGCGAACTTCTAAAACGCTTCGTAGCCGCCGGCGTGGGCGTTGGCTTCATCGCCCGTTCTAACGTACAAGAGGACGTTCGCGCCGGCTTTCTGCTGGCAATTCCCATGGCCGACGCGCAATTGCGCCGCGACCTGGCCCTGGTCTTCCGCAAAGATAAAGCCCTCAGCCGCGCCGCCCTCGCCTTCATCGAGATTGCCAAGAAGCACAAATCCAGCGACATATCGCGTCCCGATCGAAGTAGATGAAGCAATTCTCTCAAGCATTTCGCGCGCGCCTCGTGCTCTCTTCCCTGCTGCTCTGCCTCTCGGCTAGTGCTCAGGTCAAACCGCCAGCTTCCTACAAACTCATCGAAGTCAAAGTAACCGGCAGCAAACGCTTCACCCAGCAGGAAGTCGCAGCCGCCAGCGGATTGCCGCTCGGCACCGTCGCTCATGAGGAAGATTTCAAGAAAGCCGCCCGCCAGCTCGGCGAGACCGGAGCATTCGGCGTCATCAACTTCACCTACACCTACTCCTCAGCCGGAACCAGGCTGGAGTTTCAGGTCACCGACGCCGACAAGTTTGTCCCCGCCCACTTCGCCGACTTCGTCTGGTTCACCGACGAAGGACTGCACCAGAAGCTGCACGAACGCGTTCCTCTTTTTAACGGAGAATTGCCCACCAACGGCCGCTTGCCTGACCAGATCTCGGACGTTCTACAAGCGCTGCTAGTGGAGAACGGGATCCCCGGCATCGTCCAATATGCGCGCACCGAAGGCAAGGACGAGCGACTCCAGTCGATTGACTATAGCGTCGCCGGCGTGAGCATTCGCATCCATCAGGCTCAGTTTCCCGGCGCGGGAGCGGCGGAGTTGCCCCTGCTCCAGGCTGCGGCAGAAAAACTATCCGATCGCGAATACTCCCGCGATTACATGGCTAACTTCGTTGAGCACTCTTTGTTGCCCCTCTACCGGGAGCGCGGATACCTGAAGGCCACATGCGCCCAGCCGGAACCCAAGGTCGTCAAACCCGCAGCCGCGGAGTCCACCGACAATAAACAGCCCCCGACTTACGTCGACATCACGTTCCCGGTCGCTCCCGGCATCCAGTACAAGGTCACGCACTGGGATTGGTCGGAAGACAAAGCAATCTCCAAAGACGAGCTCGACCCGTTCCTCCATGCCAAGGCCGGGCAACCGGCCAACACGGTTCAACTGGCCAACGACCTGCGGCAGGTTCAGACGCTCTACGGTTCACGCGGATACATCCTGGCAGAAATTAAGGTAAACGCCGAATTCGACGACGCCGCCGGAACCGTCATCTACCACCTGATCGTCCACGAAGATTCTCTCTACCGCATGGGAGAGCTGCAATTTCGCGGGATCGACAACAGCCTGACCGCCCGGCTGCGCACCGCCTGGAAGCTGCGTCCCGGCGATGTCTACGACGCCACTTACCTGAAGAAGTACCTGCCGGAAGCCCGAAAGCTGCTCCCACCCACCCTCGACTGGGATGTCGATCCCCACGTCACCGCCATCGCCCGCGACAAAACCGTCGATGTCGATCTGCAATACACCGCCAAGGCCGCTCCGTGAAAAACGTGTGGCGCGGGCGCCTTCGCCCGCGAAAGCTGGGGACACAACTCTAGCGGGAAACTCGAACATCACCGTAAGCCGGCCGACCAGTATAAGCGCTGGTGCCCACACTGCCGCCCCGCCTTGTCCTTGCACCCTCCGGCACCCTCAATCATCTATCAGGTAGCGTAATATCAAAGCATTGGCGGCAATCATCCTTTTCCTTGCATGTCGCCAGAAGCATCGAGGAGAATCAAGCATGAAAAAAGGTTCACAGTGGTTCCAGGCGATAACCGGAGTCATCTTCTCAGCGAGCGTATTGTTCAGCATCAACGCCTTCGCCGCTGGCAAGCAGAGCTTCACCGGCGAGGTCGGTGACGCCATGTGCGGCAGACAGCACATGGAGGGCTCGGCCGCAGATTGCACCCGCGCTTGCGTCGCCAAAGGCTCCAAGTTTGCCCTGGTAGTGGGCGAGAAAATCTATATTTTGAGCACCACTGACAAGGCGGCTCTGGCCACGCTCGACCAGCAGGCAGGCAAGAATGCCACCGTAACCGGCACCTTGGACGGCGACACCATTACCGTCAGTTCGGTCGCCGCCAAGTGAACGTACTAACGGCGGCCTAGTGACGCGACCAGAATTCGCGGCTGTTCGGAAATCCGAAAACCCGCAGGCTTTTGGTTGACCAGCGCCGAACCTGTGGTACAGTGTTTCGGATTTGCCCGGCGCCCTCCCCCTAAACGGACCGGGCATGGTGGCGGGAACCGCGCCCGCGGTTTCCGCCATTTTTCTCTCTCCACGCGAAATTCATATTCCCTTTACAAACCATTATGTTAATGTGCATTCTCAATCTCAATTTTTTCGTGTCGGAGGTAAACAGCGTTGGGTAAAGACATGGTCCCCAAGCGGATGTTCTTCACCAAAGGAGTCGGGAAGCACCGCGAGCGGTTAACATCCTTCGAGTTGGCACTGCGCGACGCCGGCATCGCAGCCCAGAACCTGGTCCGCGTCTCTTCCATCTTCCCGCCAAACTGCAAGATGCTCGCGCGCAAAGAAGGCGTGAAGTATCTCAGTCCGGGCGAAGTGGTATTCGCCGTGGTCGCCGAAAACTCCACCCACGAAGCCCATCGCCTGTTAGCCTCTTCGATCGGCGTAGCCATCCCCGCCGACAAAAACACCTACGGATATCTCAGCGAGCACCACTCCTTCGGTGAAACCGAAGACGCCGCCGGCGAGTACGCTGAAGAACTAGCCGCCGAAATGCTGGCCACCACGCTCAACGTGGAGTTCGACCCCGACCGCTCCTGGGACGAGAAAAAACAAATCTATCGCCTCTCCAACAAAATCGTCCGCACCGCCAACGTCACCCAGTCCGCAGTAGGCGACAAGCGCGGCCTCTGGACCACAGTAATAGCCTCAGCAGTATTGATTTTCGATTAGGACGTAAGATTAAACCTGAGTGCCCCATTTCTCGCGTCTTTTGCGAGAAAGCCTGCCCTGAGCGAAGCCGAAGAGTGGGATTCCACAGACGTCGGGTGCCCCATCCTTTCGCGCCTTTTGCGAAAGGGTGGGATTCCACGCACGCCAAATGCTTGGGACTTTGACTTCCGATTCCGGCAGAGAGATCGGAAAGGCCACATGGGCTCGGGTAGGGCAGCTCGTTCAGTCGTGCTATTTGGCGCCAACAAACACGCGGGCTTTAGCTCCCGAGGCGCTCCTTCAACCTCGATTCATGACCCGCATGATATAATTGCACTTTAGTAACCCCCCAGCCCTCCCAAATGTAACCTTCCGTTAACAGCATTCCCGTATCATAGAACTGTAGATAAATACCCAATAAGTAAGAGGAATAGTGTGGATACCGATACTCGCAGACAAAAGCAGCAAGCACTCATAACTGAATTGCTAGAGAGGAAAATCCGGCTGCACGCCCAGCAACTGTACGACAAGCGGGGCCAGACCGAAGGCTTCGCCCTGCAAGATTGGGT
This sequence comes from Verrucomicrobiia bacterium, assembly GCA_035484995.1. Taxonomy (GTDB): domain Bacteria; phylum Acidobacteriota; class Terriglobia; order Terriglobales; family Acidobacteriaceae; genus Sulfotelmatobacter. The sequence continues at coordinate 3,765 of DATHOK010000281.1, forward strand.
GGAAGCAGAATCCCAGGTGCTCGAAAACAGCATCCTGGCCTCGCTCTATCGCAAGACCCGCGACACCTCGTCCCCAGAAACCGAAGCCTAACAGAAGCCATCTCAAGCCGTGCGCGGATGCCAGGAAGTGAGGACGGGCGCATTCGCCCGTCCGGCGGCCCGGGTGTATCGGTCCGCAGTGTCTGCGGCGCCACAAATATCTACTTCTTCGCCGCCGCCGTCTTGCCCTTCCCCGCCTTACTCCCCTTCTTATCCAGCCGCTCCAACACAGCAGCTACAATCATCGGCAGTCCAACGGTAGCATCAACAAACACTTCCCCAAATCTCCCACCCTCCGCCGGAGGCACAAACTTCCCCCACGAAATCGCCTCACTGTAAGGACTGCCCGACAACCCTCCCCAATAAACCGGCTCCGGACAAATCCGCAACCCATAGTGATACCGCTTCAGCGGAATATTCTCTCCCAGCCGCCGGTGCCGCAACTCGCAGAATGGACCAAACTGCTGCGACCAGTTCCGCGGCACTCCGCCGCCAATAGTCATAATCCCCAGCTTCTTCTGCCGCAGCAACGTCGCCGCAAAGTGCTCGAGATCCAGAAAGGGATCAAATCGTATCTTGTGTCTCCCCGTCGACTCGCGCAGCCGATTATTTAAAGCCGTGTCCAGCCCCATCTCCGAATCGCTGAACGCAGGCACAAATACCGGAACACCCTGATCATGCGCCGACTTCAAAATCCCCCTCTCATGCACGTTCTTCGCCAGATACGCTCCAATTGCGTGATTCAGCTTGTAGGAACACATCACCTCGTTGTGGTCCCAACCCTCGAGCACCATCGACATCACTTCTTCCACATCGTCCAGGTTCTGTTCCGGCTCAAGTGTGTCGTACACGCGGTTGTAACCCTGCTCATAAAGTTCTTCGTCTGACACCTCTGGGTTCGCCCGGAAATGCGCCCGCCCCGTAGCCTCCACCAGCCCATGAGCCATCAGCGCCCCGGTCGAGACCACGGCATTCACAATGCCCCGATCAATCAACTCGGTCACGATCAGTCCCTGCTTGGCCACGGTCATCGCGCCCGAAAGCGTCATCACCACGAAACAATCCTCGTCGCGGGCCATCGCCTCAAGCACGTCGGCGGCCTCGCCAAGCTGCCGCCCGGTGAAAGCCGTCTTAGACATAGCCCGCACCAGGTCGTCGATCGACTTCACCTTGCTCAGATCGAGCGGCTCCAAAGGAATCAGCCGGTCCTCAATCGGATTATGCAGATGCCGCTCCACCCCGTCACCCGCATGTCCCGAATTGCCATGCGACTTCCCCGCAGAATGCCCACCGCCATGATTGCCCTGTTTCAAGATGACACCTCCAATTCGACTCGTAAGTCTCCCGAGGAATTACTTTACAGGAACACCGTGAAAGGATGCCACGCGGGCGTTCGCAAAGTAGGGGTGCAGTTCGAACTGGTTTGAAAGGGCCCGGCTTCAGCCGCGCCGCAAAACTGATTTTGGGTGGCGCAGCGCGTCAGCGCTGCGATTTAGGCTGGACAATCAATAGCGGCTTTAGCCTCTGAGGGGACCGTGGTAATCTTCGTAAGACAAGGAAGACTCCACTATGAAAGAGCTTCGCCATGCATCGTTCGCCCTTTACGTGGGTTTGGCGTTAACGCTCGCAGGTAGTGTTGTGCCGCTCCTCACCGCGCAAGACGCTCCGCCGGTCGTTGGAGAATGGACGGGAACGCTGAATCCGGGAGGCCAACCTAAAAAGCAAGTCGTAGTGCACATCTCCGCTGAGCAGGACGGCAGTCTGCGGGGAACTATCGACTACCCTGACCAGGCCGTTTCCGGCGTCCTGATCACGGTAATCACGTATAGCAAGTCGACCTTGCATTTCGAAAGCACGCCCGGTCTGTGTGCCTACGAAGGCACCATGGACAAAGACAGTTCAAGAATTACGGGAGTTTGGAAGCAAGGTGGAACCACCCTGGATCTGGTGCTAAAGCGCACACCGTAGCGCTCTCGAACGACTTCTTTCCCGAATGGGACAATCACCGGGCACCTCGTCTCGCCCTGCCCTTGAAGCTCAGTACCGCGTTTGACTTCAGCAGCGAGTCGTGGGCTTCAAATGTTTCCATCTTCAAGCCGTACGGCTCAGGAGAACTCGGCCTTGCGCCACGTTCGGAGGTTGCCCGCGTAGAGCACAATACAAAAGAGGTTCGCTGGAATCAAACCCAGTTGCCCCGTTCTTAACCCGATGACGCAAATGATCAGGCTGTTGACTGCCGCCAGCACCCAGCCCGTCCAGCATCTTCGCCCTATCAGGATCGTCGAAAAAACAGTGAACACACAAGACAAGCAATCAAGCCGCCACACAAGCGAAAACACTTCTAATCTCATATCTTCTATCTTCACTCGGAAAGAGAGGCTCGTCCCGATATCCAGGAGGTGAGACGTAACCGTGGTAACTTGGCCCTTCCCGTGAGGCTGGGTGTTCCCTTTTGAGCATAGTCGCGTGGTTAAGACGGTTGTCTTGTTTGGGGGTCCCGCTCGCGCCACGTCTCGGATGCACCGATAACCGGAGGCTGACGGCCGCCTTCCGGATGCTATATTGATCGGCGGAGGACGAAGCGTGCCCCCTGACAAATTCCGCGTAGCCCTGGTGCAAATGTCCTGCGGCCCGGATCCCGAGCAGAATCTCCAAAAGGCTCTCGAACGCACAGCCGACGCCGCCGGACGCGGCGCGCAGGTAGTCTGTCTGCCCGAACTTTTCCAAACCCAATACTTCTGCCAGCGCGAGGACCACTCCCTGTTCGACCTGGCCGAACCCATTCCCGGCCCCAGTAGTGAAAAGTTAGCCGCCGCCGCCCGCCGACACGGCGTCGTCCTGATCGCATCTTTATTTGAAAAGCGCGCCCCCGGCGTCTATCACAACACCGCCGCCATCTTCGATTCCAACGGATCCCTCAGCGGCCTCTACCGCAAAATGCACATCCCCGACGACCCGCTCTACTACGAAAAGTTTTATTTCACTCCCGGCGATCTGGGCTTCCGCGCCCTCGATACCACAGTCGGCCGCCTCGGCACTCTAGTCTGCTGGGACCAGTGGTTTCCCGAAGGCGCCCGC
>DATHOK010000282.1:0-13169 GCA_035484995.1 Verrucomicrobiia bacterium
AAAGGTTACTAAGGTCATTCACTTTTGGCCGGGTCGTGTAAGGGAAACCGGAAAACACTACGGCTCGGTTTCTGTAAGACGTAAATCGCGATAGGAAATCAAAGTGATTCCCTGATCCAACAGTAACTGCCGCGCCTCGGGCATGGTCAAGACGCGCAACTCCGTCTCGCGCGATTGGCGCAGGCGAGTCCTGGCTGAGGTGAGATCAGCGTCGTTGTAGCCCGGATGGCAAACGAATTCCCAGGTTCCTTCGGGAATGATGGCTGCGATGCCGCGGAACAGTTTTTCATCGAGGGCACCAGTGACGACGATGCCGAGCGTGCCATCTGGAGTCACAAAGCCCTCCCGCGTCGCGGCTTCGTGAAACCTGGAAGCCAGTGTGCGAAGAATTCTTACCTCGGCGTAGCGAGTCCAAAGACCAGGACGCACCAACAGCGCGCTCGACTTCAGTGGTTTGCCGGGGCCAAACGGATTGCGAATGGCGTTCACGCCGCAGGCTCGGGCAGCGCGCAGCAAAGGCCGCAGCACCGCAGGAAACAGGTGCGTGTGTTTGTGGGTATCTACGTGAGAGACGCTGACGCCGGCCGATTGTAGTCTGCGAATCTGCGCGCAGACTTCGATTTCGACCTCGCGCGGATTCAGACGGCCGGCCAGGGCGCGTGCGGCGAAAGATTTCAGTCCATCCCGGAAGCGAGAGCCGCTCGAGTCTGACGTCGTGATGGAAGGCAGTTGCTCCGCGTCGAGAACCGGAACACCGTCGATCAGTACGACATGGCAACCCACACTCAAACGAGGAACAGTCGCTGCCGAACGCACGGCGTCGTCAAAGGCGCGCCCCTTGGCCATCAGCGTGGTGGAGGTCACGATTCCGCGAGTGTGAGCCTCGACGATGGCGCGATTGATGCCCGCAGTGAAGCCAAAGTCATCGGCGTTAACGATCAGACGGCGCACGGCGTCAGTCTAGCAGGGGTGAGGATCTCGTCGCAGACAGGTGAGATTGTGGCATCCATTCCGAACAACTTCCCCGGGCAATCATTCGTCCGGTGGAGTCTGAACTCAATCCTATTTGTACGATTTTGGAGGAAGCAGAAATTGAAACCCGAAATAGCCCAGGAAATAGGACTGGTTGCTGCGGGTTGGTTCGAAGCTGCGTCCGGCCATGAATAGAAAGATCACGGGACTATGAATTTTATAGCGAGCCCCAAAGTCGATGGTGGGCTGGTTCTCTGAGGGATGGAAGGTTCCTTGCGAATAGAATTCGACGTCCGCTTCGAGTTTTGGAGTGAAATCGTGGCCGATTACAAGACCGGTAATCCATCCATCGGGTCCCTTGTGCGCGAACTGATAGCCGATTTCATAATCCACATCGATGGGGCCAAATTTCCTGGAGAACTCGAAGGGCAAAAGGAAAGATTGGCTCGTGGGCGTGATGCCGCGGCGAACGGCATCGTTCGGGTTGTTGAGGAAGAACTGGGGGAAAACCGAGACGTTGAGGCCGGACTCCCCGGCATCATAGAAACGCCATTTAACGCCGGGGTTGGATTGACCGAGACCAAACCTGGTCCCAGAGGAGGGATTTTGAACTCTTAACCAAGCGTTTTCATAAGTGAGCTGGATGCGATCGCCAACGCCGAAATTGATGTCGAGATCGGGTACGTGAGACACAGACTGATTGCTGTAGAAAAATGGCATATAGCCGAGATTGATTTCCCAGTTGAGATTGCCCGGTGTGCCGGGATCGTTGGTGTAATAAGGTGGACCGCCCTGCGCCGCAGAGCGGAGCGAGAGGGTGGCAGGTATCACTACCAACAGCAGGATAAATGTGCGGACTGACATAAGGTTGATCACTTTCGAAACGCGCAAATCCTTCCTATTTGAGAGAAGCTCGGACCACTCAAATCCGGCGCACCAGTCCCTCGCTGGTGGCCTTCGTATTGCGGACCAGCAACAACACGAGAAGCATCCCGACGAACGGAACTATGCCCGCGACAATGATAACTGGATCGAAGGAGTGAGTTCCGGTCGCTCGCCGCGCGTCGGACAAATAACCTATGAACTTGAACGCCGCGATGGTTCCGATTCCGGCGCCCGTACCGCTCAGGCCGCTTACCGACGCCACGGATTCGCTGTGATACAGATCGGACGGTAACACGTTTGCCATGATCGTAAATCCGGCGTAGGAAAAAGTCGCAAATGCGAACAAGAACGAAATCAGATAAAGATTAGTTGTGAAGATCGTAGGGATCAGCAACGTCATTCCGATCCCGCCGTAAATCATAACGGCCTTGCGCGCCGTGCCCACCGACCATCCTTGCTTGATCAGGTAGCCCGACACTGCTCCGCCGAAAAAACTGCCTGCATCAGCAGCGATAAATGGTATCCACACCGCAATGAGGCTGGTTTTCAGTTCGATTCCTTTAGCGACCAAATAGATCGGAAACCACTCGGCAATGAAAAAGAAGACCGGGTCGGTAAAACTTCTTGCAATGATCGTTCCCCAGGTCTGCGGCAGTTTGAGCAGGTCGCGCCAGCGTGGACGGGCCGTGCCCTCATCTTGAGCATCCGCATCACGCTTGTCGGCCACGATCATGTGGAGTTCGGCTTCGCTGATGAGCGGGTGGGTTTCCGGCGGATAATAAAGCCATCGCCAGGCAATGAGCCAGAGGAATCCGAGGGCGCCGGGAACCATGAACGCGGGACGCCATCCCCATCGCGAGTAGATCGAGTAGGTGAGGTAAGGGGTGATCGCGGCTCCGATGGAGGAACCGCTGTCAAAGAGTGCCGTTGCCAGGCCGCGCTCGCGCTTCGGAAACCATTCCGAGACGGCTTTCGTTGCGGCTGGCCAGTTGGCCGATTCGCCGGTCCCCAGCAAGAAGCGGAAGGAAGCAAGGCTATAAAACCCACTCGCCAACGAAGTCAGGATCGAGATGATCGAGTACCAGAGGACGCTAAGTGTGAGGCCTCGGCGCGTACCGATGCGGTCCATGAGCTTGCCGAAAACCGTCTGCCCAATGGAGTACGCGAAACGGAAAGCGATCGCGAGATTGGCGTAGTCGCTGTTTGTCCAGTGATACTGGGATTGAAGATACGGAGCCAGCCAGGAGAGCGTTTGGCGGTCAATGTAGTTGATGACGGTGGAGGCAAACAGCAGGCCGCCGATCCACCAGCGTAGACCAGAGATCGAGTGCGCGCTGTGTGAACGGGGTTGGTCAGCCTTGGCCATGTCGGTGCTGAGTTGCGGGTGAACTCGACGACTCTTTCCCGCAAAATTGCTTAAGCGGAAGTCTTCAGCGCGGAGCTCAGCAGACTGGCGGAGTCCTTGTCCAGATACACGTTGGTGTTGGCGTGTGTGCGCAGGATCGAGGCAGGGGCCGTCGGACTGATCTCGCCTTCGAAGCACATCTTCACGGCCTGCGCCTTTCGCGACTCGGGCACGATGGCCAGAATCTCCCTCGCTTTCATGATTTGCCGTACGGACATCGAGATCGCCTGCTTGGGCACTTGTGATATGTCGGCGAACCAGGCTTCTCCGACCTGCTGGCGGCGGCAGGCTTCGTCAAGGCTGACAATCAGGTACGGTTCTTCGGTTTCGAAGTCCGCAGGCGGATCATTGAAGGCAAGATGGCCATTCTCCCCTACACCCACGAAGGCGATATCCACCGCGGCAGATGCCAGTGCCTTGCCCACCTGGCGGATGATCCCGGAAACATCGCGCGCGTCGCCGTCGAGGGGATGAAACTTCGCGATTCCGGCTTTGTTCACCAGTCGATCGAGAAGTATCTTGCGAAAGCTTGCAGGATGGGTCGCAGGCAAGCCGATATATTCGTCGAGGTGAAACACTTCGACTCGTCCCCAATCGATATTCGAAGACTCGGTGAGAGCAGCCAGAAACTCGAACTGGGAGGTCCCGGTGGCAGCGATGACGCGTGCCTGGCCACTGTCCCGGATGGCGCGGCGGATCGTAGCGGCGGCCTTCTCGGCGGCCGCTTTTCCCAACGAACTCTTGTCGTCGAAAACCTTTAACACCATTTCTCGGCTTTTTCTCCAGTGAGCTCGAGTGCGTACCCAGTGAGATGCCCGGAAAGTATACAAGAACTCGACCGACCACAAGCCGCGCCCGATGCGGATCGAGAACGGAATGGGATTGAAAGTACAGTTCGTCTCACACCGTGAAAGTTCCAGGTCTCGGCGCCCGTTGACGACTGGACAGATTACACTGATCAGTCGTGTGAGTGCCGAGGCTAAGGCGACTCGCGCGACTCGTCCTCAGACCGGTGCACGGGACTGCGATGCAGAATAGCGTTCTGAAAATCGACCCCAAAGACAATGTCTTAATTGCACTCGCAGATCTGCGCAAGAGCGAGCGCATCACTTACGCGGATCAAGCCTACATTCTGACGTCGGATGTCCCGGCCAAACATAAGTTTGCCACGCAGAATCTATCAGCCGGTGATGATGTGGTGATGTACGGTGTTCTCGTCGGTAAGGCGAGAGAGCGAATTCAAGCCGGGGAAGTCCTGACAACACGCAATGTAAGACACGATGCCTCGCGCTACTCCGAGAGTTCGCGGCAATACGAGTGGAGTCCTCCCGATGTGTCGCGTTGGCGGCAGCGAATCTTCCTTGGATACCACAGGCCCGATGGGCAGGTCGGGACGCGGAACTATTGGTTAGTGGTACCGCTGGTTTTCTGTGAGAACAGAAATATTGGGGTGTTAAAACAGGCGTTCCAGGAGGAACTGGGTTTCGCTCAGCCGAACATCTATCGGCAACAAGTAGCTGAAATGGTTCGGCTTTATGGTGAAGGCAAATCGAAAACCATCGAGACACATGCGCTGGAACCGCAGTCCTACTCGGCTATCCGTCCCAAGGTTCTGGAGAATGTTGATGGAATCAAGTTTCTGATGCATGAGGGCGGTTGCGGCGGAACGCGTGAAGACGCCAATAATCTTTGCGGGCTGCTTGCGGGGTATATCCATCATCCGAATGTTGCCGGAGCGACTGTTCTAAGTCTGGGATGCCAGAATTCACAAGTTGCCATTCTCCGGGAACAGATCGCGCGGCGTGATCCGCGTTTCAGCAAGCCTATGTTTGTATTTGAGCAGCAACAGAGCGGCTCCGAATTCAAGATGCTTTCGGAGGCCATCCGGTCGACTTTCATCGGACTCATGGAGGCGAACAGAAGTCAACGTGCCCCCGCCTCTCTGTCTCACTTGTGCGTGGGTTTGAAGTGCGGTGGCTCGGATGGATTTTCCGGTATCTCTGCGAATCCTGCGGTTGGCCGCGTGTCGGATGCGCTGGCAGCTCTCGGGGCGAGGAGCATCCTCTCCGAGTTTCCTGAACTCTGCGGTGTCGAGCAGGAATTGATCGATCGTTGCATCGGGCAGGCCGTCTCTGATCGCTTCATTCAATTGATGCGCGATTATGCGAACCGGGCGAAAGCCGTCGGCTCAGGCTTCGATATGAATCCTTCGCCCGGAAACATTCGGGATGGATTGGTGACTGACGCCATGAAATCCGCCGGGGCTGCCAGGAAGGGAGGAGCTTCACCGGTGACTGCGGTGCTCGATTATCCTGAGTACTGCATTGCGCCGGGATTAAACCTCCAGTGCACACCGGGCAATGACGTCGAGTGCGTCACCGCGCAGGTGGGCGCAGGCGCCAACCTTGTTCTGTTCACCACCGGGCTGGGGACGCCGACTGGGAATCCTATTGCGCCGGTGCTCAAGATCTCAACCAATTCGCCGCTAGCCGAACGGATGCAGGACATCATTGATATCGACACGGGTGCTGTCGTCTCAGGTGAGATCTCGATCGAAGAGATGGGAGACGTACTGCTGGAGCGGGTGATTGAAGTGGCGAGCGGTCAGGTTCGAACCAAGGCAGAGTTGCTCGGGCAGGACGACTTCATTCCTTGGAAGAGAGGCGTCTCCCTCTGATGAGGTGCCGCGTGAGATTACGTCTGTCGTAGGCGCGAACATGCAACTTGCAGGAAAACGAATGAGCCATCCTCGTTTGGATCTCACCCATAAAACCGCGGTCGTGATCGGCGGAACCAGCGGGATTGGACTGACCCTGGCCCGCGGGCTGGCACAGGCTGGCGCAAATGTGGTTCCGACCGGACGCCGCTCTGAACTCGTCGAGGCGGCCAGCCACGAGATTGAGTCGCTGGGCAGAAAGTCGCTACCAATCACCTGCGATGTAGCCGACAGGGAAAGTCTGAAGGCACTGCTTACTGCCGTTTGCCGCAGATTTGACAGCGTGCAGATCCTCGTAAACTGCGCCGGCCAAACGAAACGAACTCCCACTCTGGATTTAGGCGAGCCGGAATGGAACGCAATATTGGAAACGAATCTGACCGGCACATTGCGCGCCATGCAAGTCTTCGGCCGGCACATGATCGAACAAAAATACGGTCGCATCATCAACATAGGTTCGCTTTCCTGCTTCCTTGGTCTTTACGAAGTTGCGGCGTACGGTGCCAGCAAAGCGGGCGTACTGTCTCTGACCAAATCGCTGGCCATCGAATGGGCTCGATACGGAGTGTGCGTCAATGCCCTAGTGCCGGGCGTATTTCGCACGGCCTTGAATGCGTCGTTGCTCGATGGTACAGCCCGCGGTCAGGAGTTTCTGCTACGCACGCCCATGGCGCGCTTCGGTCAACTGGAGGAACTCGTGGGGGCCGCGGTATTTCTTGCTTCTGACGCTGCCAGTTTTGTCACGGGGCAAGCAATCGTAGTCGACGGTGGAATTCTTGCCAGCGGGGTCAATCAATGATCCGTTTCCCCTCGCGCTCGTCAGGTGACAGCAAGCGTCTGATGTATCGATCGCGACAAGCGCGTATTTTCGATGGCGTAATCGCTTGCACCCTCATTCTTGTCGCAGTCCAGATACTCGCCGCAGCCGAACCCCCTGTGATGGAAAGTACAAAAGCCCAAGAAGACATGGCGCCGAGTACGGATCCGACCATCGCATTCTGGCGCGGAGTTCAAGCTGTCTATACCGACAAAGCTCCTTACGGCCAGAGCCAACCGCGCTACCGTACCGAGATCCTCTCGCGCTGGACAGAGAAGAATCTCTACTTCTTATTCGTTTGTCCTTATGAAGTGCTGCATCTCAAGCCTTCACCCGACAGTGCAAACGAAACATATGAGCTTTGGGATTGGGATGTTGCCGAAGTCTTCATTGGTTCCGATTTCGAAAACATCCGCAGATATAAGGAGTTCGAGATCTCGCCGCAAGGGGAGTGGGTTGATCTCGACATTGACCTATCTCAGCCGCATCACGAAGAGGGCTGGAAGTGGAATTCTGGCTTCACTGTGGCCGCCCGCATCGACCCGGCCGCGAAAATTTGGTACGGAGCCATGCGCATCCCATTCTCGGCATTGCAGGGCCACGCTCCATCAGTTGGCGACAGGTTTCGAATCAATTTGTTTCGCAGCGAGGGGCCGCCGCCGAACCGAACCGAGGTTGTCTGGCAACCCACGATGAGTCACACGTTCCACGTCCCAGAGAGATTTGGCCTGCTTCGCCTCGGCGCGGAAGGGCCGGAGTAGGACGTCTTGCGCCGTGCCGGCGTGATTCAACCAGATCAACCGCCCGCTCTTTGGACCCCTCCGCCGGACTGCCGGGGCCGGTTGGTGTTCAGAGTTTTCGTTTGCTGTCGACTCTTGGTTTGTTCTGGACATAAGACAATCAAACGATATAAAAAGAAACCTTCCGTTAGCGTTCGCGCCTCGCGCTTAAGTTGCAGTTCCAGCATTTCGCTTCGTCCAGCGGCCCCGAACGCACGGAAACCGTCGGGAGGAGAACGATTCATGCGGAGGCGGGACTTCGTTAAGGCCGGAGCAATTCTGGGAGCCGTGCGCAGTTTCATGCCACCGCGCTTGTGGGCCGATGTTCCAGACCATCTATGGGAGGGCTACGACTTTGGCTGCCCGACCGTGACCAACCGACTCGACCAGGGCCCATTCGGCATCGCCCAGGACGAAGGTTGGTTCACAATTTTCACCACGCAGCCTTCGCGCAATCGCATCCGAAATTTCGGCTCCGGTTTGGTCGGCTACACGTGGGAGGAAAACGGTCCGGCGCTGACCGTGCAGTGTGGCCAAGAAACCTTGGAACAGAGCGTCGAAAGAATGGCATCTCTGCCATTCGTGGACGTCTTGTACATCCGTTGCGACTGGCGAGATGTGCAAACCAGTCCTGGAAAACTCCAACTTTCTCCTGTTTGGGAAACCACATTCGACGCCGCTAAGCGCCACAATCTAGGTGTCGGTTTCCGAATCCAGCTCTCCAGCCCAAATATCCAACCGCAAAAGCTCTCGATGCCGGATTTCCTGCACGGCAAAGTTCCAATCGTCAACATCGGCCACAAATCGAAAGCGCACCACACCGACTTTGATTTCTACGAGCCTCGCTACGACTCGCCAGAATTTCAAAAAGCTTTTGCCGACTTGAATGAGTTGCTTGCTGCAAAATTCGAGGGCAATCCCCAGTTGGAATACATGGATTTGATGATGTACGGCTTTTGGGGGGAAGGTCACACCAACGACTTGCCAAATCCGTTCCCCGACTACCTGACCGCAGAAAAAACCTTTGTTCACATGACCCAACTCCAGATCGACGCGTGGAAAACGACGCCCCTGGCGGTCAACACCCAGCCCGATATCAGCAGCGTGGGCAACCGACAGGTGCAGGATATGGCTGTTCGCGCAGGATGCTGGCTGCGTTCCGACAGTCTCATCATGGACGAACCGATCCAAATCGAAGAACTCGGCAATCGTCCACCCTGGGTCGCGATCGTCATGGAAGATGGTGAGAATCGACACTATGTGCTCCCTGAGTTCGCGGCCGAGGAGAAAGCTTGTCTCAGCAAGCTATCCGGCTCGAAACTCGCGTTTGTTGGACCGGACGACGAGGCCCTGCCAAACGACGACTATCCTCACCGCGTCGGCGGCCCGATGGATCGGCCTTATCGCGAAAGCGCGAGCTACCACGCGCTTGATATCGGAACGAATTATTTTGGACTCTGGACTGAAGCCGATAACATCCGGCGCTACTACGACAAGTATCCGGATTCGCTCCGCGCCATGGAGCAACGGCTCGGGTATCGCGTGCGCCCCTCAATCATCTGGCAGAGAAAACGCTATGACACGATGGAACTGATTCTGGGCATTGTCAACGATGGCGTCGCGGGAGTGCCTGGAATTCTAGGCATCTATGCCGAGACTCTCGACGGCCGGGTCAGAGCAGGAGGGAATCTTGATGCCGGTCAACCGTTCGCCGGCAAATTGCGACAAGCCTCGATCATTCTCCCCAAGGACATGGACGGTCAGCAGATCAATCTGCGCGCGGAACTTGAGGTCAAGGGCGTGCGAAGGCCTGTCCGTTGGGCTTGCCATGAGCGAACCAATCCCGACGGTTCTCTGACCATTCGTCTTAAGAAGGGTGGCGATTCAAACTGGATAAAGGGAATATAGCGGGAGTAGCTCGATGTTGAAATCAGACGTGAATCGTCGCGAATTCCTGAAGATCACTGCTGGAGCCGGCGCTGCCTTGGCCATGCCAACTTTAGGACATTCTGCTGTCTCCCCGAAAATGGTCGGCATCCAGGTTGGAGCAGTTTCGTTTGTGGATGAAGGTACCGAGAAAGTCCTGGATGTGCTTCAAGAACGTGCCTGCGTAAACACGTTGTTTCTGGCAGTATTCTCCTACGGTCGAGGTATTGCCGGAAGACAGATTCCGGGCCAGCCGCTGCCTGATCATGGCAAGCAGGAATACGATCTCAATTTTCACGGCGGGAATTTCGCTACTCCTCATCTCCAGTACTACAAGAACACGGTTCTGAAAGACACTCGTGCTCCCGACCATGGCGACCTGGATATCCTGGCCGAAGTGCTCCCTGCGGCTAAGAAGCGCGGCATGAAGGTCATCTGCTGGCTTGAGGATGTGTTTCGCACCGACCTGCCGAACATCGAGAAATTGCAGGAGCGAGATCTGTATGGGCGGAACGCCGAGACGCTGTGCGTCAACAATCCAGACTACCGGAATTTCCTGACCGGCCTGGTCGAGGACTATGCCCGTTCCTATGACATCGACGGCATCATGTGGGGCTCCGAGCGGCAGGGGGCGCTTTGCGACAGCCTCGGAGCCACGCACGACACGCCACCGATCGATCCGGGCAACGTTACCTGCTTCTGCGAATTTTGTCAGAGCCGAGCGAAACAACAAGGCATCAATGTCGAGCGCGCCCGGCAGGGATTTCTGGAGTTGGAAAAATTCGTTCGCTCGGCGCGGAGCGGCAAGCGCCCCATCGACGGCTACTACGTTCAATTCTGGCGGCTGCTGTTGCGGTATCCCGAACTAGCCGCCTGGGAAATGCTTTGGACTGACAGCCTTCGCGACACCTACGCAGCAATTTACAAAACGGTTAAGACAGCCAAGCCGGCAGTGCCGGTGGGTTGGCACATCTGGCACAACAATTCCTTTAATCCGATCTACCGTGCGGAACAGGATCTTCACGAGCTCTCCAATTATTCCGACTTTATCAAGGTCGTCATGTACAACAACTGCGGCGGCGAACGCATGGCGTTGTATGCAGACAATATCGGCTCGACCCTTTATGGAGATCTCTCAAAACAGAACCTGATCGATCTTAACTATGCCTTGATGGGATTCAGGGAACGAAGCTACGACCAGATTCCTCACACCGGACTTTCAGCAGACTACGTCTTCCGCGAGACGAAACGCGCGCTCGATGGTGTTGCTGGAACGAAGACCCTGATTTGGCCGGGCATTGACATCGATATTCCGACCGAACCTAATAACAGCAAGTGCACGCCAGAAAGCGTCAAGGAGGCAGTCATGGCAGCCTTCCGTGCTGGCGCGCCAGGCGTGCTTCTATCTCGCAAGTATTCCGAGATGCGCCTCGCCAACCTCAGCGGCGCTGGAGAAGCGATTCGCGAATTGAAACTGTCAGGTTGAGAACCGCTTGTCACAGTCGCCCGGCTTCCCGGTAACGTTGAGTGTTCTAAGAGGTGGTAAGTCCACCTCTTAGTGAGTGCTCACACCACTGACTCCACGCCGGCAGCGAAGTAGTATGGTTGGTCAACATCGGCGAGTAGTCCTGGCTGCTTCGGCTGCCAACTCAGCTGTTTCCGAGTCCACTCGCTGGACGCCGGAAGGTCGCCCGCCGCAAACTGCGCGAACCAGCCGAAATGCTCGTTCGCCTCCTCCCGAGTCTTGGCGACGACCGGAAGGTTCAAGCGGCGACCGATCAGAGATGCAATCTCGCGGAATGGTATTCCTCCCTCCGCCACCCCGTGATAGCGGACGTCCAGAGCGCTCTTTTCCAGCGCGAGCCGATACACAACCGCAGCGTCGAGCCGATGCACTGCTGGCCAGCGGTTGAGCCCGTCGCCCACGTAGGCCGAAACTCCCTTTTCGCGAGCAAAACCAATAAGCATCGGAACAAAACCATGATCACCCTCGCCATGCACTGAAGGAGGAAGTCGCACCACGGACGCGCGGACACCACGCGATGCCACCTGAACTGCTGCCTGCTCCGAAGCGCGAGGCCAAGACGGAGAGACAGGCGGGGCCGCCACGTCTTCGGTCGCGACCTTTCCCGGGGTCAGTAACCCCGTGCCGGATGTCACGATCAAGGGACGGTCAGAACCAGCAAGCGTCGAGCCGAGAACCTCGATGGCACGTTTGTCGATTTCGCAGCTTTCTGCAAATTTCGAGAAATCATGGATGAATCCGGTGTGAATGACACCGTCAGAAGCCTCGGCTCCGCTGCGCAGGCTCTCGAGATCCTGCAGAGAACCGCGATGTACTTTAGCCCCTGCAGCGGCTAGAGACCTGGTACCCGCATCGGAGCGAGCAAGACCAAGGACCTGATGCCCCGCACCAATCAGCTCTCGAACCACCGCGGAACCGACGAATCCTGTTGCGCCAGTAACGAATACTCGCATATTAATTCTCCTTTCGTTGTTTAGCGATTGAGTTGAGATTCCCAAGCATTTCAGCGGGAATATGGAGCTGTGAAGCCTGAAGATTCTCGCGAAGGTGTTGCACAGAAGATGTTCCCGGAATCAGCAGGATGTTGGGCGACCGTTGTAGAAGCCATGCCAGTGCAAGCTGCATTGAAGCCACTCCGAGTGAGGCTGCTGCTGTGTCGAGTTCCGACGACTGTAGCGGAGTGAAACCACCCAGTGGGAAGAACGGAACGTAAGCGATCCCTTGCGAGGCAAGGTCGTCGATGAAAGCATCGTCGTTCCTCTGCGCCACGTTATAAAAGTTCTGCACACAGACAATTTCCGTAATGCTGTGCGCCTCGGCAAATTGTTTGAGAGTAATGTTGCTCAGACCGATATGACGGATGAGCCCCTGACGCTTGAGGTCAGCGAGCACAGTCAATGGCTGCTCGATCGATCCCTCCAACGGTTCCATGATTCCGCCGACGCGAAGGTTCACGACGTCCAGAGCGTCCAGGGCGAGATTTCTCAGATTGTCATGAACACCATCGATGAGCTCCTGCCGTGAAAGAGCGTGAATCCAGGATTTGTCCGCACCCCGACGAGCTCCAAGCTTAGTGACGATCACAAGATCATCCGGATAGGGATGTAGCGCCTGCTTAATAATCTGATTGGTCACGTGCGGACCGTAGTAGTCGCTGGTATCGATATGGTTCACGCCGGACGCTACGGCTTCGCGCAGAACGGTGATTGCGGCATTAACATCGCGCGGCGGTCCCCACACACCGGGGCCAGCAAGTTGCATTGCGCCGTAGCCCATGCGGTTCACTGTTATGGCTGTGCCGCGCAGAGTGAAGGCGCCGGCGAGAGCAGTCTGTTGAAGCATTTTGTTCCTCCCGGTCTCTTGTTGCGTTTTGCTACAATCATTTGATGAAGCATTCTTCAGGTTTGGAGTTCGCATTATGGCAGCTAACGCTCTAGTTGCATTTGAGCCAAGAAAGACGCCTGTTCAAGCCAGGGCGACGGTCACGGTAGAGGCAATTTCCGAGGCAACTGTTCAGGTTTTGCTCAGCCAGGGAACTCAGCGCTTGACGACTACGCGAGTGGCCGATCGCGCTGGGGTATCCGTGGGAACCTTGTATCAATATTTCCCGAATAAACAGTCCCTGCTGTTTGCGGTGCTGGAAG
>DATHOK010000283.1:0-7118 GCA_035484995.1 Verrucomicrobiia bacterium
ATCATTCTTATTTGGGCTGTTTACGTGTAGTCTTGGGCAGGGGGCGGCGCCACATCCCATGGTCTTAAACGCGATAGGCCGGCCACAGTCGTCCGCTTCGGGAGTGTTTCCCGGGCTGGTGCTGGTGCAGGGCAATGAGCAGAAGAACATCGTGCTCAACCGCACGCCTTTTAGCGTGGGACGCAAAATCGATAAGGATCTGGTCATCGCCGATCCGCGGGTCTCGCGCGATCACGCGCTCATCGTACTGGAAGAAGATGGATTCTTTCTGGTCGATCAGGGCAGCAAACACGGCACGTTCGTCAACGGGGAACGAATTCAGCGGCAGAAGCTTGAGCGCAACGACCGTCTGGAATTTGGGGCGCGCGATTCTGCCTACGCCATTTTCAATCCGGCACACGGAACTTCGAACACAGCGCGCGAGTTCCTGAGCCAGATCTCCGAGATTCAGATCTCGCAGGAGGCCAACGACCTCGAGAAGCTGACTCTGTTCCTCGAAGCGGCGCGCAAGTTAAACACCGCGGGGGTGCTCGACGAAATCCTCATGACTATGCTGGAGGTGACGCTGCGGCTGACGCGCGCCGAGCGCGGCTACGTCTTTCTGAAGGATGATGACGGCAGCCTTCGGTTGGCCGCGGGTCGCAACAACAAGGGCGAGCCGCTGCTCGATGACAAGACCATTTCGCATTCCGCGCTGGACGAATCGCTGCGGTCGAATTCCGAATTTCTTTTGACGGATACCGGCAGTTCGCCGGAGCTCGCCGGCCGGCAAAGCATTGTCGCCTATGACCTGCGTACCGTGATTTGCATTCCTCTGCGCAAGCGGCAGGTGCAGGCCAAAGTGCGAGAACAAATGACGATGGTTCCGGGTGCACCGTCCGCCGAAGTCACGGGAGTTCTGTACGTCGACTCGCGCTTTGCCTCGCGCGAATTCTCCGGTGTCGGCCATGACATTCTGCGGGCGATCGCGACAGAAGCGGCGTCTTTGATCGAGAATGCCCGCCTGGTGCAGGCCGAGGAGGAATCCCGGCGCTACCAGCAGGAACTCACCATTGCCGCCAGCATCCAGCAGCGGCTGATGCAGGTGAAAATTCCCGACGTGCCGTTTGCCAAACTGCGCGGGAAGAACCTGTCTTGCAAAGAAATTGGCGGGGACTTCTTCGATGCGGTCATTACTAAGGAGGGCCTGGCTGTAGTACTGGCGGACGTCAGCGGCAAGGGAGTCTCGGCGGCGCTGCTGGCTTCCACGTTGCAGGGAATGATCTATTCGCATTTGAGTTCCGGCATGCCTCTGCTCAACGTAGTCACCGCGGTAAACCATTTCTTCAGCGAGAAACTGGTAGGAGAAAAGTATGCCACCGTCCTACTGGTCCTGCTGCGCCGGGACGGAGATCTGGAGTATGTCAATTGCGGGCACGTGCAGCCGCTGCTGGTTTGCGCTGGAGAAGTGATGCGCCCGCCGCACGGCAATGTGCCGGTAGGCTTGCTGCCCGATGCCACGTTTGAGAGCGCCAGGTGCCAGCTCAAGTCGGGTGACCGATTTATCCTGGTGACTGATGGTGTGACCGAGGCGGAAAATTCGATGGGCGATTTCTTCGAGGACTCGCGGCTGGAAGCCACGGCGGCCAAGAATCCCACGCTGGAAGGCATCTTTTCCGCAGTCTCGGAGTTCTGCGCCGGAAATCCACTCAGCGACGATTGCACCGTGGTGGAATTGATCTATTCGCACGCTGGCCCGATGTCGTCGGTCTAGACCACCGTGACTGTATAGTCTTTACCCTCCCAGCGATTCTCCTGTGTCCAAAGAAACGTGAACACGATTTGGCTTCCCGCCGGCAGCGAAGCTGTCGGCAGGTCGAGTATGTGGAGGCCCAGGCCGGTGTCGCGGGTGTTTGTGTCATGCGCACTCTTCCAGCCGTCAAGGCTCCAATGCACCAGAGCGGGATCGAGCAACTTGATGCGCAGCTTCTTGTGCGGCGGGATGGACCGAGGCTTGTTGTTGATCCTCCATCCCGAGAACTCTCGCGTGGGCTTTTCAACCTGGTAGCGTCGCACCGCCTGAGGGGACTGGTCGAAAATCTTGCCGTCACGCAGGGAGCGGCGCAACTTGATGTATTCGGAGTGAGCCCAGACCAAGGGACACGCAGAGCCGGTGGGCTTGCCGCGGAACAGTTCGAGGCCGGGAATATCGTCGGCGTCCCAGACCTGCTCGGGCAGCAGCCGGCTCTGACCGACGGTGCAGTTTTCCATCATCGTAAGCAACGCCTCGGCTTCGCGGGTGTGACCTGCCGCGAGTTCGTAGTGGGCGCGTTCCCCGGCCAGCAGAGGCCAAGGGCGGCCAATGCCGGTGCCATCGAACGGCGAACCATCCTTGTGCTCGCCGTACCCGTCGCCGTTATAGCGGTACCAGCAGGGGCCCTGCGGCAGTTGCACACGCAGCAGAGCGTCGACAACTTTGACAGTGTTGAGAATGCGCGGATCATCGGGCGCGCGCAGTCCGAAGCGCACTAGCGCCAGAGCGTCTGGACTGATGATATGCGATGCGCGTTCCCCATCTTCTCCGGGAGGGCGGTTCTTAATCGGCACAAAGCCCTGCGTTGGTGAAGCCGCACCTTCGGTGTCTGGCGGAGCGATGCGCACGTAGTAGCCTTCCACGCCAATTTGCCGGGCGAGATCGCCGCCCGTCGCATAGATCCAGCGCTCGAGATTGTCGTTCCAGGCATCCGCAGTATCACGCAGGATAGGAGCAGCATCGGAGTGACCGGTTAATTCGGCGATGTCGGCCGCGGACAACAGCGCGGAAATTTCCGCGGCAAGAGTGAAGGGAGAGTAGCCTGCATCTTCTTCCCAGCGATCCTGTTGTGTAACCGGACCGTTCCGGAGGATAAAACTCGCAGCTTTGCGTACCATGGGCCACCAGCGCTCGAGCTTGCCCATCCCGGGCGCGTTTTCGCGGCGCAGCAGATCGATCAACAGGATGGGGAAAGCCGTTTCGTCCATCTGCACGCCGCTCCAGTAAGAGCGCCCATCGAGCCAGAGATTCTGCGCCCAGTTGCCGGCGGCTTCCTGCGTGGATTCGAGGTAGCGAAGCACTCTGACGGCCTCGGTAGTGGCGCCTGCGGCTAGCAACGCTCCCGCGGTCTCAACCAGATCGCGCGGCCAGACCAGATGATAACCGCCGAGGTCTTCGTCGCCTTTATTGAAGCCCCACGGAATCGAGAGGCTGGCGATGATACCGCCCAGGAAATCCTTTGATTCGTGCGTGCGCAGGACTGCGGTCGAGGCGCGGTAGAGATCGTACTCGCGCTTCGGTTCATCGAGTTTCAGCAGCCCATTCTGCCAGTTTCCCCACTCGGTCACATAGTACTCACGGATCTTCGCGTAGTCCTCTAACAGGCTCGACCGCACGTGCTGTCCCGCTTCACTCCAGATTCCGCCGAAGCCCAGGGCCAGCACGAATTCCCCGTTGCAGGCCGCGAGGTCGATTTCTCCCGTGCAGGCGAGGTTGCCATTTTCGGCGCGTTGGTACTCCCACTCCATCCGGAAATGAGCCGAGATGTCTTGCCATCCATCGGAGGCGCCCACGAATCCCACCGACATTTTCTTCCAGGCCGCCGAGCAGCCCAGTGCCAGCGCTGTTCCGTCGTGCTCCGCGAAGAACATGGGCACACCTTTGTAATCGCCTACCCAACCCGTATTGTGGTAACCAGCGTTGGCCAGGTGCGGCGAGAGCAACGCGTAAAGGTGATAGTCGGCGAGTTGTCCCAGCAACGGTTCAAAGCGGATTTTCTGCAGGACTACGTTGCGGAGCGGAACGGTTAAGACTTCTTTGTGGATGCGGTAGCGACCGCTGCCGTCAGTGTTGGTGAGTTCAAACGCCGGGATGCCAGCCTCGAACGGCTTGTTTTCAAAAGTGCAGTGTCGCTTCTCCTCGGAGAAGAAATCGCGGCCATTGGTAACGATGAAGCCGAGATCTCGGGTGCAGGCTTGATCTACCCGCGGGAAGTACACTTCATTTAGTATGCCGTGACTTAGCGTGAACCAGACTTTGCTGTGCGGGTCCAGCGCCGTGCCGGCGCCGGTCTTGGCGCTCGAAGTCCAACGGGGTGGAATGCCCGGCCAGCCGGGGGCGTAGCGTGCAGAATCGCTCATGAAATTTTCGTCCTGGGACATCGCAGAATCCCCAGTATGGTAGCAGCCTGGTGGCTTAGCTTGGGATTTCGCGCGGCAGCGAGAGCCGGTGTGGTGGGTGCCGGCCAGTTCTGCTACGGGGATAGATGTGGAGCGCGATGTGTCGGCTCGTTCACCAGAAATTCATCCGTTTGTAACCATGCTGTAATATTGCGCCGATAGAACCGAGAATATTCATCTTCAGGAGGATTCATCGAGCCATGCGCAGACTCACCCTGCTTCTGTTGTGCGCTTTCGTAGCCTTGTCCGCGGTAGGGCAGACGACGCTGAACGGAGCGGGCGCGACGTTCCCAAATCCAATTTACTCGAAGTGGTTTAGTGAATACCACAAGCTGCATCCCGATATTGAGGTCAATTACCAATCCATCGGCAGTGGTGGTGGCATCCGCCAGGTGACGGAAGGAACCGTGGATTTTGGCGCCAGCGATATGCCCATGACAGATGGACAGCTCACGGAAGCTCAAACCAAGTTGAAAACGAACGTCCTCAACATCCCCAGCGTATTGGGTGCAGTCGTCCCGGCCTACAATATTCCGGGAGTGAGTGGGGACGTGAAGTTTACGCCTGACGCGCTGGCGGGAATCTTTCTGGGCCGGATTACCAAGTGGAATGATAAGGCGATTACTGGCGTAAATCCCGGCGTCAACTTCCCCGATAAAGACATCATCGTGGTTCATCGCTCCGACGGCAGCGGTACAACCTTCATATGGACCGACTATCTTTCGAAAGTCAGCCCCGAGTGGAAGAGCGGAGTGGGCAGCAACACGTCCGTTAAGTGGCCGGTAGGACTGGGCGGAAAAGGAAACGAAGGGGTTGCCGGGTTGATCCGGCAGATGCAGGGAGGCATAGGCTATGTCGAGCTGATCTATGCCCTCCAGAACAATATTCCATACGGCAGCGTTCGCAACGCGGCGGGCACTTTTCTGAAGGCGTCGCTTGATGGAGTGACGGCGGCGGCCGCCTCCGCGCCCAAAATGCCTCCGGATTTTCGCGTCTCCATCACCGACGCGCCGGGCAAGGACGCTTATCCCATTTCCAGTTTCACATGGCTCCTGATTCCTCAGCAGTCGAAAGATGCGGCTAAAGGCAAAATCCTGGCCGATTTTCTGAACTGGATGGCGACCGACGGGCAGAAGATGACAGCCGCTCTGTCTTACGCTCCGTTGCCGGAAAGCGTAGTCCAAAAAGAGAAAGAGACGATCAAGCAGGTTAAGTAGGACATGCCAGGAAGGACGCGCGAGCTCCACGGGGCCTGGCGCTCTACGATCTTCGCGGCGCATCGAACGGCAAGAATAACCGTTCCCGGTGTGCCGGTCTTTTCTGGAGAATATACGGCACGATTCCTTCACGCGTTTCCCTTTGATTGGCCGTTCTGCGTCCTTCAGGCGGATGTTTTATACTGTATGGTCGTAAAGCGGTTTCCCCTCGGCGATAAAAGACCGCAGAAATGAACGCGTAGCAGCCCGGAACATGGCTCGTCTTTCTTTGGAAAATCCTGCGTATTATCTCAACCGCGATACCTCCTGGCTCGCGTTCAACTGGCGTGTGCTCGAAGAAGCTGAGGATGAGGGCAATCCGCTTCTGGAGCGGTTGAAGTTCCTGGCCATCTCCGCGAGCAATCTGGATGAATTTTTCGAGATTCGTGTGGCCGCCATGGTGCAGCAGATCGAGGACGGCTATAACGAGGCCGGCCCCGATGGCTTGACCCTAACCGAGAAGCGCGAGATTCTAGCGCGTCAATGTCACAAATTTGTCGACGACCAGTACGAATGCTGGAACGCGCTGCGCCCCGCCCTGGCCGACCACGGAATTCGCTTGCTGAGCCTGCACGAACTAGACGCGGAGGCCCGGCGGTTCGTCGACCAATACTGCGAAAAAGAACTGGATCCGCTGCTTACTCCGGTGACCGTGGATCCCACTCATCCCTTTCCGCGGGTCATCAACAAGGCTCTTTGCCTGGGATTTCTTTTGCGCCGGCGTCGCCGCTCCGCGCTCACCTATACGGGCGTAGTGTCGGTGCCCCGCGCCTTGCCCCGGCTGGTTCGGCTGCCTTCGGATACTACGACTGACTTCATTTTTCTCGCCGACCTGGTCGCGCACCACGCCCAGAATATGTATCACGGCTACGACATCGTTTCGTCAGCGCCCTTCCGCGTCACCCGCAACAGCAATCTTTATCTGCAGGAAGAAGAAGCGCGCAACCTTCTCGAATCTGTGCGGGCGGAGTTGCACAATCGGCGCAAGGGCGACGCAGTTCGCATGGAAATTGAGGCTGACGCCGACCCCGAGATCGTCGACCGCCTCCGAACCGTGTTTGAACTCGATCCCTGGCAAGTTTTTCCGGTGAACGGCCCGGTCAACCTTTCGCGCCTGTTTAACGTCTACGAGCAGACGCAGCGTCCAGATCTGAAGTATCGCAGCTTCGCGCCGCGCGAATTGCGGCTTACAGCCAAGTCACAGAATCTCTTCGAGGAGCTGCGGCGGCACGACGTTCTGCTGCACCATCCTTACGATTCCTACGATGCGGTGGTGTCGTTCATCGAGTCGGCTGCGGAAGATGAGCATGTGCTTTCGATCAAGCAGACCCTCTACCGCACCAACGAGCACTCTTTGATCGTTCCGTCGCTCATGGATGCGGCGTCTCGCAAGGAAGTTACCGCCGTGGTCGAGTTGAAGGCGCGCTTCGATGAAGCCCACAACATTCGCTGGGCGCGCGAGATGGAGGACGCCGGCGTACAAGTGTTTCACGGGCTGGTTGGCCTGAAGACGCATTGCAAGCTTTCACTGCTGGTGCGGCGGGATCCCGATGGTGTGCGCAGCTATGCCCACATCGGAACCGGCAACTATAACGCCACCACGGCGCGCATCTATACGGATCTCAGCCTGTTCACGGCGAATCCCGAAATCACCCGCGCGGTGCATGACGT
>DATHOK010000284.1:0-4004 GCA_035484995.1 Verrucomicrobiia bacterium
GAAGGTGGGGGAGGCGGCAGTTCGCCGGCTACCCGCGACGGAATAGGTGTCTGCGGCTGCGTTTGGGGTTGGGGTTCCGGCGAGGCATCCGCAGCCTCCCGTGACGAAGACGACCCAGACTCCCCAGCCTCAACCGGCGCCTCGGGCGCTGGGGGTTGCGCTGCTGGAGTACCAGTTGCCGAAAGATCCGCTGCGCTCAATACTCCCTTGCGACTGAGCACTTCCACCAGAAGCTGAAATTCAGCTTCCGGAGCCGCGTTCCGGATGGCGTCAGCCTCCGCTGCCCCGAGCACTCCCTTCTTCACCAGCACACCCAACAGGGCGGTCACATTCGCGTTTCCCGGGGTCGCAGTCAGGCTCGGAGCCGGGCTCGGACTCCCCGGCACAGCGGCCGCTTCGGCCGTGTCCACTCCATTTTCCTTTGCGGTTTTGGGGTCGTTGCCTCCGGCCATCAACGGTACAGCGCTGAGGGCCAGCACCAGCAGGCACCACAACAATTGCTTCAGCTTCGTCGACATAGACGGTCTCCTCGTTCTGGCTCAGACCTTGGCGCAGAACATGGAGCGGAACGGTACGACACCTTCGTCAGCGATGTCAAGAAGCTATTGCTCTCCAGAACATGGATTTACACCCCCACCGTCCAAGTTTTGGTTGGAGTTTCTGAGGCTAAGATTCCGATTTATCCCGGTGAGCCTGTGAAGTGAATCAGTGAAAGCGAATCAGTGAAGGTCGCGGCAAAGAAGATCGCACCAAAGAAGATCGCACCAAAGAAGATCGGCAAATCGATTGGAACTACCGGACCGGCTTCACGCCCCGGCGGAGCGTTGCTGCGAGTTGCCGCGAACTCTAGCCGCCCGCGCCGCGAGTTCCGGAATCGTCGGCACGGATTCCGGAGCAATCAGTTTGCTCTCCGGTGGCTGCGATCCCGTGCGGATCGCCTCGGTCAACATTTCCAGCGCAAGGTCCGTATTCGGACGAATAAAGATCGTTGCTGCCAGCAGGCCGCTGCGCACCCAGGACTGGCCCGTCTTCGGCAGTCCGTCGCAACCGGTGAAGGGAATCTTCAGCCACCGTTCCCGCTCCCCCACCGCGATTTCCGCGAACGCCTTCCTCGCGCCCGCCGCCATGCTGTCGTCCTGCGCCCCCACCAGATCGATAGACGTCTCTTGCGAAGTGCGCAGCCGCAGCCACGAACTCACGGCACGGTACGCGCTCTCCTCCGTCCAATTCGCCCGCATCGTCTTCACTTGAATGTTCGCAGGCTTAGTCGACTTCATTCCTGCAGTCCGCTCATGCGAGGCGGAACTATTCGCCGGCCCCTCGATGTAAAGAATGGATCCACCTTGCGGCAACAGCGCCGCAAACTGTTTTCCCTGAATCTCGCCAACTTCCTCGTGATCGGAGCTAAGGGAAAAGACGGGCACGTGGCAGCCCTGCCGAAGCTGATGCAGATAGTCGGCCTCGTGGTTCAGCACGACCCAGCCAATATCCGCGGCCACTGCGGCGCGAGCCACCTGCGGAAACCCCGTTCCCCCCGCCGGCTCGAACACGATGGCATCGGGACGCGAACCCGCCGAACCCTGAATATAGTGCAGCAGCTGCTGGCTTTGTGTAACCGCGTCATTGCCGGCATGGACGATCTTCAACTCCACGCCCAGACGCCGCGCAGCCTTCTCCGCCGCCGCCTGCTGCTCCTGCTGATAGTCGTTCTCGTTGTTCGTGAGGGAGACCAGAAAACTCAGTTTCTTCATAGCTCGTTTCCAGTCTCGATCATAATTCAACTTCGAAAATGTCTTTGGTAACTAGAGTAACCACGAGACCTCATCAATGGCTTCGAGAAGAAAGGAGGTCGGAGGTGCCACAAACCCAAGTCGAGTACGGTTCGGGAAGGCAGGCTTTCGGGTTGCGAAAAACCCGAGTCGAGCAGAGTTCGGGAAGGGCACGAATTCATTCGTGCCATTAATTCCTGAAATTGAGGTGCGCTTCAGCGCCTGAGGTTCGCTCTTCGGAAATGCGCCGAATCACTTCCGCAAACTCTTCATTCCCGCCACCTAGCCGAATCATGCGCCTGGTTTGAATCCACGCTCTCGAAAGAATTGCGCACGGTACTTCGCATCGCGGAAGGCTTCCGTCCCACCCGGCCGCGTGGTGGAAAAAGCACCTGCCAGGTTGCCGGCCGTCAGGCACGTCGTCAAATCCGCGCCTCGCACGTACTCATGCAGAAAACCCGCATCAAAGCTGTCTCCCGCCCCCACTGCGTCCACAGCCTCCACTCGAAGTGCCGGGCTGATGAAGCGTTCGTTTCCGCGTTGCGCCATCGCACCCTCGCGTCCCAACTTCACCACCACCAGCGGCACCATGGCAGCCAGTTTCTTCACCGCCGTTTCCAGATCGCTGACTCCCACCGCTTTTGGCGCCTCCCGCTCATTCGGCATGAAGATATCGACATATTTCAGCGCCTCATGCAGCCCACCCTCCCACCGGTCGTCGGGATCATCATTGGTGTCGAGAGAAGTCGTGAGTCCCGCTTCCTTCATCTTGCGGAACAACTCCGCCACTCGCGGCCGCAGCGCGCCCTGCAGGTAATAAGAAGATACGTGGAAATGCCGCGAGTCGGCGAGATAGGCCAGGTCAAGATCATCCCAAGTGGTTTCGGCAATGGTTCCGGAATAAGTCACCATGTTCCGCCACGCTGCCCGCTGCAAAATAACGGTGAGCCCAGTCTTGATCGCGCCCGGCACGCGACGTACTTTTGAAACATCCACTCCGCTTTCCTGCAACCGCTGTAGAGCAGTCGCACCGAGATCGTCGTCTCCAATGCGTGTTTGAAATCCGACGTGGCTCCCGAGCGCCGCAAGATTGTGCGCCATAATTGCCGACGATCCCCCCAGCGTCAGCATCATCCGATCGGCCAGCAACTCGCGCTCAGGCGGAAGCTCGTCCGGAAGCCCATACATAATCAGGTCAAGATTCAGCTCACCGGCAATGGTGATGTCAAAACGTGGCATCTTCTGGTCGTGGCTCAATCTGAAATTCCTCCATCCGGCGTCATCCCGAAGTCCCGCGTTTTCTCCAGCGGGACGAGGGATCTCCCGCGGCACACAGCCGCCCCTTCTCAAACTGAGCCAGCACTCTAATTCTGTGTCTGGCATTTCCCTCTACAACGATCGTCCTGCTTTGTCCAAACGTCAAATGCCCCAGCTAAAGATTTTCTCGGTGTCTCTGTGGTGAAAGCCTTTTAGCTGCGGCCCTCACGCCTACGCCACATCCGCGATGGATGTCGCCAAAACCGCCGCCCGCCGCAGCGGCTCCGCAATAGCCTTCATCACCCTCTCAAACCCGGCGAAATCCAGCGACTGCGCCCCATCCGACAGCGCCCGCTCCGGGCAAGGATGCACTTCAATAATCAGTCCGTCCGCTCCAACTGCGACTGCTGCCCGCGATACCGCCGCAATCAGACTCTGCTTGCCCGTCCCGTGCGAAGGATCAGCAATCACCGGCAAATGCGAAAGATCGCGGGCCAGCGCCACCGCCGCCAGATCGAACGTGTTGCGCATCTCCGTTTCGAACGTCTTAATCCCGCGTTCGCAAAGCACAACCTCACTGTTCCCGCCCGAAAGCAAATACTCGGCCGCCAGCAACCATTCTTTCACCGTCGCCGACGGACCGCGCTTCAAAAGCACCGGCTTGCTGACCGTCGCCAGCCGCCGCAGCAGCGCGAAGTTCTGCATGTTCCGCGCTCCCACCTGCAACATGTCCACATGTTCACAAATGATGTCCACATCCTCCGTGCTCATCACCTCCGTCACCACCGGCAGCCCGGTTTGTTCGCGCGCCTCGCGCAGAATCTTCAAAGCCTCCAGGCCGAGTCCCTGAAAGTCATAGGGAGACGTTCGCGGCTTATACGCTCCCCCGCGCAGCATGGTAGCCCCAGCCCGCTTTACCGCGTGAGCCGTGCCGATCAACTGCTCCCGGGATTCCACCGAGCAAGGTCCGGCAATCAC
>DATHOK010000285.1:0-11490 GCA_035484995.1 Verrucomicrobiia bacterium
TCGGCGGGTGTCGTGCTGCGATTCTGAGCGGCGGCAGTGTTTAGTGCGGGCGGGAAAATGCTGCGACTCTTAGTCCCCGCTGGCGTGGCGATGCGTGGGCACCAGAACAAGACGCGGGCGCTCCTCGGTGGCGCGAGGCACTTGCTGCGAGCCTCGGCCGAAGGCATTCAGGATGACGATGACTGCGGTATACGCGGCTAGAACGCCAATTCCAACGGATGCGATTACCGTGAGGCACAGAATCAGAGGCATGAAGAACGAAATCAAGATCCACCCTTTATTTTGGCTGCGGTAATTGCGCAGTATTCAGATGCCACAGGCTCCAGTTTCGTATACGCGGCTTCTTCAATCTACCTGCGTTGACGCTCACCGCTATTGACGATTAAGATACGGAGTAGAGTTGTGCATTCCTAATGTCGAACATGTCTGTAGAACTGTCGACATTACGGAAGGGCAATCCACCCCAGACTAAATGGCTATTACCAAGATTTCGGTGCGCGGGGCGCGCCAGCATAACCTCAAAAACATTGACGTTGAGATTCCGCGTAACACCCTGACAGTGGTTACCGGACTGAGCGGGTCAGGCAAGTCCTCGCTCGCTTTTGACACGATTTATGCGGAGGGCCAGCGCCGTTATGTCGAGACTTTATCGACTTATGCGCGGCAGTTTCTGGACCAGATGGAACGCCCGGATGTCGATGCAATTGATGGACTTAGCCCCTCCATCTCGATCGAGCAGAAGACCACCAGCCGCAGCCCGCGCTCGACCGTCGGAACCATCACCGAGATCTACGACTATCTTCGCCTGCTGTTCGCTTCGATCGGAGTGCCGCACTGCCCGAAGTGCGGCCGGCCCATCAGCCGGCAATCGGCCGAGCAGATCGTCCAGCGCGTGATGCAGTTGACCCCCGATGACCGCGTAATGGTGCTGGCGCCGATCGTGCGGGGCCGCAAGGGGGAATTCAAGAAAGAGATGGAGACCCTGCTCAAACACGGCTACGAGCGGGCGCGGGTCGACGGCGAAATCGTGAATCTGGATGACGACCTGCACCTCGACAAGCGCAAGAACCACACCATCGAAGTGGTGATCGACCGCCTGCTGGTGAAGCCGGGCATCGAGCATCGCCTCGAAATGTCTGTCGGACTGGCGATGAAGCTGGCGGGTGGTTTGGTGCAAGTCGCCGTGGTCGGTGGTGACGAGCAGCTTTATTCCGAAAAGCTGGCTTGTCCGGATTGCGGCATCAGCGTGCCGCAACTTGAGCCGCGATCTTTTTCTTTTAACAGTATGTACGGAGCTTGTCCGGAATGCCACGGCCTCGGCAGTCGCTACGATTTCGATCCCGCAAAAGTGATCACCGACTGGTCAAAGCCGTTACTCGAAGGTGGTCTTGGACCCGGCTCGGCGTCGCAGGGACTGATTCATAGTCTGCAGGTTGTGGCGGCGGCACACGGCATTGACTTGAACAGGCCGTTCGAGAAATTCCCTGAGCAGATTCAGGATCTGCTGTTGAATGGCGAGTCGGGCCGGGGCAAGACTGGATTCCGCGGAATTTTCGGATACTTGAAACAGAATCTCGAGGAGTCGACCTCGGAAGGCTACCGCGACTGGCTGATGGATCACATGTCGGCGACGGAATGTCCGGCGTGCCATGGCAAGCGGCTGCGGCCGGAGAGCCTGGCGGTGAAAGTTAACCGCATGTCGATTGCCGAGTTCACCGCGCTGCCGATTTCACGGGCGCTGGAAGTGGCACAGGGCGTCAAGCTCGCGGGCCGCGAAGAGAAGATTGCCGGCCGCGTCATGCATGAAGTGGTCGAGCGCCTGCAATTTCTGAATGCTGTTGGACTGAACTATATTTCGCTCGACCGCTCGGCGGCGACTTTATCTGGAGGCGAAGGTCAGCGCATTCGTCTGGCGACGCAGATCGGCTCGAAGCTACGGGGCGTGCTCTACGTGCTGGATGAACCTTCGATCGGCCTGCACCATCGCGACAACGGGCGGTTGCTGACGGCGCTCGAAAACCTACGTGACCTGGGGAATACCGTGCTCGTAGTGGAGCACGACGAAGAGACGATTCGCCGCGCGGATTATGTAATCGATCTCGGCCCCGGTGCCGGGCGTCACGGCGGAGGCCTGGTGGCGCACGGAACTCCCGAAGAGATCATGCGCGAGCCGAACTCGCTGACCGGAGCTTACATCTCCGGCAGGGTGCAGATCGAGATGCGTCCGGAGCGGCGGCAGAAGAACGGCGCGGCGCTGACGATTCTGGGAGCGAAGGCAAATAATCTCAAGAATCTTGATGTAACCTTCCCGCTCGGCGTGATGACGGTTGTGACCGGAGTTTCAGGCTCAGGCAAATCCACACTCGTCAACGACATTCTTTACCGCGCCCTGGCGCGGCAGCTTTACCGGTCGCGCGAGAAATCTGGCGAGCATAAGGCGATCATGGGCGCGGAGAACGTCGACAAAGTCATTCGGATCGATCAGTCGCCGATCGGGCGTACGCCGCGCTCGAATCCGGCAACTTATACCGGCGTGTTCACAGCGATTCGCGATATCTACGCCATGCTGCCGGAAGCGCGCGAGCGGGGCTATAAGCCCGGACGCTTCTCCTTCAACGTTTCCGGCGGACGCTGCGAGGCTTGCCAGGGTGAGGGCCAGCGCCGTATCGAGATGAATTTTCTTCCCGATGTATACGTGCTCTGCGAGGTCTGCGGCGGACGGCGCTACAACCACGAAACCCTGGCGGTGAAATACAACGGCTACTCGATCGCTGACCTGCTGGAGATGCCGGTTTCCGACGCGCTGCCGATTCTCGAAAACATTCCGCAGGTAAAGCAGAAGCTGCAAACGCTGGTCGATGTGGGTCTCGGCTATATTCATCTTGGTCAATCTGCGGTTACGCTTTCCGGCGGTGAAGCCCAGCGCATCAAGCTGGCCCGCGAGTTGAGCAAGCGGCAGACGGGCAAGACTCTTTACTTGCTCGACGAACCGACGACGGGCTTGCATTTCGACGACGTAAAGAAGTTGCTCGACGTGCTCCACCGACTGACCGACCTGGGCAATTCCATAGTCATCATCGAACACAATCTGGACGTGATCCGCAACGCCGACTGGATCATCGACCTCGGTCCCGAAGGCGGCGAAGAAGGCGGGCGGATCGTAGCCCAGGGCACGCCGGAACAAGTGGCGCGGGTGAAGAAGTCTTACACGGGGCAAGCGCTGACGGGGTATTTTGCGGGCAACGGCAAGCGGAGCGCTTAGCCCGATACCCCAGAACCCGCCAGCACAACCGCAATTCGTCGATTTCCTTTAACATTTCTTGTTCACTGCGCGCCGAAACGGGTGTTTAATGGACGCCTGAGCCGCGCCTGTCTTCCCGGTTCCCCAAACTCCGCGGCTTCCCGATCCCAATCGGAATGAGGTTCGTACCAATGAAACCTGACTCAAGATAAGGAGAGCCATATGAAAAAGTACATGGTTTGTCCAGCCGTCGCGCTGGCCCTCGTGTTGGCGTCTATGACCGCCGTTGCTCAGCAAAGCGGGGCCAACTCGGATTGGCAACACAAATTCCGGGTAAGCAGCACGACGTTCACCAACGGTGGCGATCTGCCGCTCAGCATGATTCTCGGTTCGAACAACTGCACCTACGTCAGCGGCGGCCGAGATCAGTCGCCGGAGGTGTCGTGGAAGCATGCTCCGTTCGGCACGCAGAGTTTCGTCGTAACCCTCTATGACGTGACGGCGGCGTTCACGCACTGGGGTATGTACAACATTTCTCCCAAGACGAACGAACTTCCCGAGGACGCCGGCGTTGCCGGAAGTACATACGGCCAGCAGGTCTTTAATGACTTCTACTATGGTGCCGAATACGACGGCCCGTGCCCGCCCAACAACTACACTCCGTACGTCCACGACTACGTCATCACCGTGTACGCTCTCGACACATGGCTCAAGTTGCCCTCGGCGCCACCGAATTTTCCGGCTAACGGCGAGGCTCTGTATCGCGCGATGTTCGACCACGTGCTGGCAAGAGCCAGCATCCACGGCTATTACTCAACTGCCGACTAGCTGCAGTTTCGCAACTTTCCACGACCTCCAAGGTTTCGTTGCGCCTTGGAGGTCGTGTTGTTTGCTGAGTGAGAATCGTTTGAATGACGCGGACTGTCCTGCGCAGCGGCGATAACTGTCGTAGAATCCTGAATGAAGCAACAATTTCGAGTCAGCAGCATCAGATGGGTTCGGGCAGTACTCCTCGGTGCTTAGTTGTGGGAAAGGATATGCTTGGCGTTACCCGAAAATCCGCACCTTGAATCTCCGCCGCTTAATAGTGAGCTGCAAACGCCGGTCCCGTTGATTGTCGAACCATTCCCGCCGCCTGCGCTTATTCCGGCCCGATCCGCGCCGAAAGCTGGCGAGGACCCCGTGTGGAGCGGCTGGGATGTGCTGCAGATCACCGGACTCACGCTGCTCACGCTTTTTATCGTGCAGTTCCTCGTTGTTGTGGGAGCGCACCGGTTCGCTTATCCGCACGAGAGCTGGTTTGATGTGGCGCAGAAGCCGGTATTGGCGCTGCTTTCCCAGCTTCTCACCTATGCGGCGGTTGCGCTGTTTATGATCCTGCTGGTCGAGGGGAAATACCACACGCGTTTCTGGCAAGGAGTTCGGTGGAACTGGCCGGGGATCGCCGGAGTGAGTCTGGTGGGTCTGGGAGTCGTCATGCTCGGTCTCGACTTTCTGGGGCGGTTTCTGCCCATGCCGAAAGAGACGCCCTTCGATCAATTTTTCGCCAGTCCTTCCGATGCCTATCTCACCGCGGCCTTCGCCGTCAGCCTCGGACCATTGATGGAAGAACTCTTCTTTCGCGGATTTCTTTATCCGGTGATAGCGCGGCGGATGGGAGCAGTTTGGGGAATTCTTCTCACCGCTTTGCCTTTCGGCCTGATCCACTTCTTTCAGTACGGGCGTTCCTGGGGAGCGGTACTGATCATATTTTTAGTCGGCGTCGTACTCACCACGGTGCGGGCAGTCACGAAGTCCGTGGCCTCAAGTTTTCTGACTCACGTAGGCTACAACGGAACGCTGATGGTACTGGCAGCGTTGCAGACGGATGGTTTCCGGCACATGGATAAAGCGGCGTCGCTGGCGGGATGGATAAAGTGAACGCGCCGAACCTATGACCGTGAAATCAGCTCTGGCGATGGCGCTACTGCTAGTTCTATGCGCCTCGTTATTCTTGCTGTGGCGTCGCAGCAGGAGCGGGGAGCGAGCCTTCAAGAGCACCGACGAGTTCATCCAATGGTTAGCGTCTCAGGCGGTGGAGGACGCCGAAAGTCAGAACCACATCCATCTCGATTACAGCGTCGAGTCCATTAAGAGCGTGGAGAAAATTCTGGGCCAGCTCCATGAGCAATATGCGAAGAACCCATCGTCGATCAGCGAAAAAGGGCTCGGGTCGGCTTACGGTGCGTATGTTGGAGAGGTAATCCGGCGGAGCGAACCTGGAGCGAGATGGGAGAGAGACGACGCCGCGGCAGGAGAAAAATCCTATCCGCTGATCTGGGGAGCCGGGCATTCCTACCCGCTAGCTTGGTGCAGAAGGCGGATCATCGACGGCGATGGCGATAACGTTTGGATCAAGTATTACATTCTCAAGGAACGCGCCTCGCGACCGAAGACTCCCGATTCAAAGTAACCAGATCGCATTCGAACCAAGGACAGGCTCGCAGGTCCCGATTCATTTCACCGTGATGGTCAGCAACTGCACTCCAGAAACCACATAATCCAGCGGAGCCGTTGCCGTTTCATCCACGTTCGATTCGCCGCTGACAATCATTTCCTGATTGCCGCGCATGCCATCCATCACGTTCATGATCGAGATGGGAAGCGTGGGCATCACTTTGTCGGCGACGCGGGCTTCGGGGTCGGCCTCGAGCAGCGAGACGTAGAGGCGGTTGTTGGAGTGCTCCTTGTTGAGCAGCGCGATGGTAGAAGCCAGATCGAGCTTGTGGCCGAACGCCGGATTGCCATGTCCAATGCGGTCGAGCGTCTCGCCGTCGCTCACCAGGATGCGCAACGTCCCCTTGCTCGCCGAGGTTGGAATCTTCAGTGGAATCTGCTGCACAATGCGCTCGCCGCGGTAGGGGGCGAGAACGGTTTCAAGCGTAATGTTGTCACCAGGACGAGCTTCCGTCACGTCAGTGCGGGCGCTCTCCAGCCGCGCCCAGCGGCGCTCGCGCACCAGGTCGAAATCCAGCTTCACGCCCTCGATAGCGGGGGCGTTATAGGGATTGTCGTAGATGCTTCCGAAGCGCTCGCCCAGCGAGATCGCTGCTTGCATGGCCGCGGGCTGCCCGTTTTCCGTAGGAGCGAACATGTTCCGCATCGTGACTGCTGGGAAACCCTTCACTCCGATGCTGCCGGCGAGCCGGTACGTGATCTCCTCGCCGAACTCGTTCACCCCGTGCAGCGCGTTGAACACCGTTACCATGAGCGCGACGGGCGTCAGCTTGGGATTGTTCAGCACTTCGTAATGGAATTGCTTTTCTCCCGTGCTGCTGTGAATGCTGAGCGTGACCGGAATCATCTCCGGCTGCCGGTCGAACACGCCCATGATTCCGGTGTGGCGATCCTGGACGAAAGCTCCCACCGACTCCGTGGTATTGACAATCTTGAAAGCGTTGAGTGGCGATGCCAGTGTCGCGAGGACCTCGGCCTTATTCATGGGCAGGTCAACCGAGCCGAACTGCAATAAAGGATGTCCGCAAGCCAGCAGCCGCTGCGGATCGACATAAGTGACGCTGCAGGTAGCCGCAATATCCATATCGCCGCGGACCAAGATGGCGCTCACGGCCGAGCCGGCTTCGAGCGGCTCAGGCTGCTTGTCGTTGCTCACGGATCCCGCGCCCATGACGGGGACAATTCCCGCCGAGGCGAACTGCCCTGCGAAAAGTTGAATCGCCTCCTCGGAGAATCCGTTGAAGACCAGCGGAGTCTCGATGGGCTTCAGGTAATTCGTAAAATCTCTTCCCGCAGAATCCGATGACGCGGGCAGCGCGGAGGCTTCGCCGGGCGCGGCAGTCTTGCCCGCAACAGCAGTCACTGAGGGCCTGACGGCAGAGGCGTCTTCGGCGGGTGAGCGGTCAAGCGCGCTGATTTCCAGCATGTCGGCGATGGGCGTAACCCCGGCTATCGGCTCCTTCGAAAATTCTCCGATGCGGAAGGCGAGCGCTCCGGCCAGCTTGCCGTCGAAATAAACCGGACTGCCGCTCATGCCCGCGACCACGCCCGTGTATTCCACCTTCTGCCCGTGCAGCCGCACCAGAATAATGTCGCCCTTCGGTCCATTCACGTTGTGCAACACGCCAAGCACTTCCACTTCCATGGCTTCCGGCTTCACGCCTTCAAACACGGTGTAAGCGACTCCGCGCATGCCGGTATGAATCTGGCTAAGGGTAATGATTTGAGGATTTTGGACCTTCTGCACCGACCCAGCAGAACCAGCCTGCATAGAACCGGCTTGGGCAGACGCAAAAGAAGGGAAAGACAGGCAAGCAAGGGCGATGAAGGAAGCTAGTTTTCTCATGAACCACGCTGGGAGGGATGATGCTAGCCCTACCCTATTTCGCATTAGACTCGGCCAAATTGTAAGTCATTGCCAGGAGGGGGAAATCGGAAGCCGGGCAAAACATCCCAATCGCGAATCTCTGCGTCTATACTAGCACAGGGAATTTTCGCTCCATAGCGTCTTAATCTCCATTTCCTCAGAGGCTTATATGTGTGCCAAATGGATGGTCCTGAACCGGCGGTCGCATTTCGAGAATTTCACCAGCCTCATGCTGGCTATTGTGCTCTCAATCCTTCTTTGTGGCGTCACTCCAGCATCCGGTCAAGACCAGTCACAAGCACCACCGCAAGACAACACGCAAAATAACGGCAAACCCAAGCAGGACGTTCCTCCGGATGCCGGCGGACCCACCGGCGACGTAGGGCCCTACTCCATCCCGAAGAAAAATCCCGACAATGCTCCTCCACCGCCTCCGCCGCCCGCCTCGGCCCCCAAGGTCGAGGGCATGCCGGACTACTCCATCAAGGTCAACGTTCCGTTGGTGAATGTGGACGTGATGGTCACCACTAAGAGCGGCCAGTTCATTCCTGGCTTGAAGAAGGAAAATTTCCGCCTGTTCGAAGATGGAGCCCAGCAGCAGATTTCCAGCTTCAACGTTACGAAGGCGCCCATCACGGCCGTTCTGCTGGTGGAGTTCGGAGCCACGCGCTACAGCTTTATGATTAACGCTCTACAGGCTTCCTACGCATTCGCCAACACCCTCACGAAAGACGACTGGGTTGCGGTTTCCTACTACGACATGCAGCCGCACATTCTCGTGGATTTTACCCAGGATAAGAGAGCTGTCTATGGCGCGCTGAACCAGTTGCGCATGCCAGGATTCTCCGAGACCAATCTCTTTGACGCCTTGTATGACACGCTCGATCGACTCGACCGGGTCGAAGGGAAGAAATACATCATATTGATCACGACCGGATTCGACAGCTTCAGCAAGCTCACGCTCGATCAGATCACCAAGAAAGTCAAAGATACGAAAGATGTGACCATTTTCCCAATCAGTGTGGGACAAATCGCCCGGATCCTGGGTTACGCGGGAAACCGCGGCGCGGGCATCCACGCCAGCGAAATGGATTACCTTCAGGCCGATAATGAAATGAAAACCTTCGCCGCCATCACCGGGGGCCGCGCCTACTTTCCTCGCTTTGAGGGAGAGTATGGCGAGGACTTTCAGGATATTGGCAACGACATCCGCAACCAGTACTCGCTCGCGTATCACCCCACGAACACCAAACTGGACGGCACTTACCGCAAGCTGAAGGTCGAAGTGCTGACGCCCGAGGGCGCTCCGCTGAAGGTGAAAGACCAGAAGGGCAAAGACCAAAAGATCGAAGTCGTTTCCCGCGACGGCTACACCGCCAAGCATTCGGTTGACTAGCGAGAACCAAGTACCTATTAGCCAGTACCCAGTACCCAGTATCTGCTCGGTTTTCTGGGTTCTGGGTGCTGGCTACTGATTTTCAGATCCCATGAAACAACGCATCCAGCAGAAATACGACACCCGCCCCGACGAAGACTAACAGCGCCATTTTGGCTCCCGGTTCTCTGTTGACCTCGGGAACCAAGTCGGAAGCCGCCACATAAATCGTGACGCCTGCCGCCAACGGCAGTCCCGCATCAACGTGCTGGCGGAAGACCGCCATGGTCAACACCCCGGCGAGCGTTGCCCCGCCCAGAATCACTGACGCTCCCCAGGCCGTCCCCCGGCTGCGCCCGCTGGCCAGCATGACCGAGCTCACCGTGAAGCCTTCGGGAATCTTGTGCAGGAAGATGGCGAAGAAAATGATCCAGCCCAGTGCGTTCGATACCAGAAATCCGGAAGCGATGGCGATGCCGTCGAAGAACGTGTGGATGATCAGGCCGAGCAGCACCGAGTATCCCTTGTGGGAATGCATGAACTCGTCTTTGTGCGTCTCCTCGCCAAAGTGGAAGTGGGGCGTAACGGTGTGCTCGAAGAAATGAATGAGAAGGTAACCGAACAGAATCAGATAAGCCGCGCTCCGGCCGCGCAGCTCGAGACTCTCCGGGACCATCTCAACCAGAGCTGTAGCCAGCATGAATCCCGCGCCCAGCGCGACAAAATAGCGCAGATAACGCCGCTCCCAACTGTGCTGCACAATGATCGCCCCGCCGAAAACGTTAGCAGCGGCGGCCGTGAGGCCGAGTAGGACGCTGGTAGCAATGGGATGCATTAAGTTTAGAGTCCTGAGTCGCGAGTCCCGAGTCCCGAGTAAAGGTATCGATTAACGGGGAATGTCGTCAAATCGATGATGATGGAAGTTGCTGTCCAAGCGAATTGATGAGGCCGCTTAGGATGCGGCTTACTTCGTCCGTTCGCTTTAGAAGTTCTGAGGCTTGGGATTCAGAAAGATAATTTCTTTGCCGCGCGATCATTACCTGAGTTTCAAGTTCGGCAACTGATCCTCTCGAACGGCGAAGGAAATGGCGAAACTCGCGATCAGTATAGTGGGCCTGTCCCTCTGCGATATTGCCTGGAACGGAAACTGCAGCCCTGCGCATTTGATCGGTCAAGCTGTATGTCTCGCGCTTGGGAAATGATTCAGTCGCGTCGTAGAGCGCGGATACCAAGTCCATCGATTTCTGCCATGCAGTTAAATCTTTGTAGTGTCTGCCCACCACTTCAGCTTACAAGTAGCGTTCAGGACGTGGACCACTTGCAATCCCCAATTTGATGTCAGTTCCCAAAACAGAACACCGAAAATTGTGACTTTGCCACCCATGCGTGCATTACAAAAGATGCTCGGGACTCGAGACTCAGGGCTAACCGCTGTGTCGGATATGCATCACATCGCCGTCCTGCACGATGTAATCTTTTCCCTCAAGCCGTAGCGTTCCCTTAGCCCTGGCGTTAGCTTCGGAGCCTGCTTCTAAGAGTTGATCCCATCGAATCGTTTCAGCGCGGATGAAATGTTTTTCCAGATCCGAGTGGATTGCGCCCGCAGCCTCCTGCGCTCGGGAATTCGCAGGAACTTGCCAGGCGCGGCATTCATCTTCACCGGCCGTGAAGAATGAAATCAGGCCGAGCAGTTTGTAAGTCGTGCGAATCAGCCGCACCAGGCCGCTCTCGGTTAGTCCGTAGCTTGACAGGAATTCCGCAGCGTCGGCGTCGCTCATCTCGGCGAGTTCGGCCTCGACCTTGCCGCAGATCGCAGTGGCTGCGGCGTTTGGCCGCGCGGCAATTTCCGTGAGATTGTACTTGCTCACCGCCTCTTCCAGTTCCTTGCCCAGTTCGGTCGACTCGCCGATATTGAGTACGTAGAAAATCGGTTTCTCGCTCAGGAACATGAAGCCCTTGATCCGCTTCTTGTCCTCGGCAGTCATCGTCATCTCGCGCAGGGGTTTGTCGGATTCCACCTGCACTTTGGCGCGTTTCAGCAATTCGAATTCTTTTTCAAGCTCCGGCGTCTTCATCTTCTTGAGATCTTTTTCCAGCCGCTCCAGCCGCTTTTCGATCTGTCCGAGATCGCTGACCAGCAGATCGAATTCAACGTTCTTGATGTCACGCAGCGGATCGATCTCGCCCGTGTGCGGTACCGAAGGATCGTCGAACACTCGCACCACGTGGGCAAGCGCATCTACATTTCGCAGATGAGCGGCGTAGGCGCTGTCTTTCAATGCCTCCTGGCCGATGGCGCCAACGTCCACGTATTCGACGGACGTATGTGTGAGCTTCTTCGGGTTGTAAAGCGCGGCCAGGCGGTCGAGCCGGTCGTCCGGAACTTTGGCGACGCCAATGTGCGCCTCGCGCGGGTTCGCCCGCGCCGAATCCGAAAGATGGGCCTTGGTCAGAATCCGAAACAACGATGTCTTGCCCACCTGAGGCAGGCCAATAATGCCGGTTTTCATA
>DATHOK010000286.1:0-16677 GCA_035484995.1 Verrucomicrobiia bacterium
CTGCATTGGAACCTACTGCGACGATGCGGTCGCCTAACACCGCTACGGCCTGGGCGATGGGGAGGGACTTGTCAACTGTCCAGATCTTGGCGTTGGTGATGATCAGATCAGCTCCAGATTTTGACTGGGCCTGAGTTGCTCGTGACGGCAGGAGCGCGAATGCGATCAGCGAGTAAAACAAACAGCGTGTGAAGTTTGGCATGGTCCCTCGAGCAAAGATTTCAAGAGGCAACGGTCAGAAACTATAGCGCAAGGCGAACTGCATGACTCTGGGTTTGGTGAGTGTGTTGCTGTAATTCCCGAAGACTCCCTGGGGCTGGTCGAGCTGTCCGGTAGTTTGGGGCAAGGCGGCAACGTCAAAGCGCACCGAGTTGGTGACGTTGAATATCTCCCAGCTGAATTTCAGGTTCTGGGATTCGGTGATCGGCCACTGCTTGCTCAAGCCAGTGTCGATGCCGAAGTAGCCTGGTCCGCGAAGCTCGTTGCGCTGTCCGGATTCGCCGGGGTAAGAGTAGCGGAAGTCGCCCTGGGCGGTGGTTGGGTTCTGGAATACGTTCGGATTGCCGTTTGAATCAATGAACTCGCCGGTCTTTGGTTTTGGACCGGTTAATATCGCGGCTGAAGGCAGTTCCCAGTTTGTAGGGAACGAGGTGAAAGTTTCGATGGTGGTGGGGAAGCCGCTGGTCCAGCGCGCCAAGCCGGACAACTGCCAGCCGCCGATAACTCCATTTACTAGTCGGTTCGAGGTTGCTGCGAAACTCTTGCCGCGACCGAAGGGCAGCTCGTAGACCCAGTTGGTATTGAACTGGTGAGTGGTGTCGAAATCGGATACGGCACGAAGCTGGGCGGGCGACCATGAGTTGATGATCTGATCGGCTTGGTAGTAGGCGTCGAACTGGTTGATGCGCTCGGCGTTGGAGCCTATATCCATCGACTTCGAGAAGGTGTAGTTGAAGTCCCACTGCAGACCGTGGGTCATGCCTCGACGTAGAGTGACTTGCAGGCCGTGGTAGGAGCTGGTTCCGGTGTTGCGCCAGGCGTAGAGTGAGGTGAATTGGGGATTGAAGAAGGCGTAGGGGGTGGCCTGGCCACCAAGAGTGGCGCACGTGGGAGAAGGAAAACACTGGGTGCTAGAAGCTCCTGAGCTGGACAGACTCTGTTGGGCTTCTCCAGGCACGTCGGCGTTAATCAGGGCGGCAGTTTCGTTGTGCTGGAAACAGGAATAGAGACCGTACATAGCTTGCGTTGCGCTTGTGGTTGGTCCAGTGAAAGTGGAGGACCCGGGAGCGCAACCTAAATCTGTGTTGTCGAGAAATGTGCCCTTTGCGCCGGGGAAGATATTCTCCCAGAACGGAATGGGGGCAAGATTCTGGATTGGCACACCGTTTTCTCCAGCCTTGGTCAGCATAGTTGCGGCGGTGAAGTAATCCATGCCGGATTTGGGGTCGCGGATGTCCAGGGGCATGGCCAGATCTTCTTCCTGCAGGAGGCGGCGGCCGAGGCGCCCGATGTAGGAGGTTTCGAGAACAAAGTTGTGAGGGAACTCGCGGCTGATCGAGAAATCGAAGACGTGGGAGTACGGAGTTTTCATGCGGTCGTCGAGTCCCCAGTAAATTGTTGCACCGTAGGGAAGCCCTATTGGCGGCGTCTGAGGGAATCCTCCGGATGGAGGCGGAGCGATTAGTGCGGACGGGATGTTGTAGAGACCGGTGAAACGCGGCGACGTGTCGACGGTGAAGTCATCGATGGGGTTCGCGATGGATGTGGTCAATCCAAAGGAACCGTTTCGGTCGAAGCTGTCGACGATGCCTTGACCGAAGTGGTCGTAGTACATGCCGTAGCCTCCGCGAATCGAGCTTTTTCCAAAGTCGCCGAAGACCCGCTTCCAGAAGCCATTCTCAGGCTTAGGAGACCAGGCGAAGGCGAGCCGGGGGGCGACGTTGCCATAATCCCATGCCCAGTATGGCGCGCGGCCGTTGGCTTGTCCGGAGAGGGCGAATGTGACCAGCGGGTTGTAGGTTTGCCCGGCGAGCATAGCGGCGGAACGGCTTTGGAAAAAGTTTTCAAGACTGATGGAAGGAGCTACTTGAGTTCCGGTGGTCTCGTAGGGCGGTTGCAGAAGCGCGTAGCGCAGGCCATAGGTGAGGGTCAGTTGCGGGGTGGCGTGCCAGGAATCCTGGATGTAGGTTTCAAATTCGTGAGCGAGAAAATGGCGGACTGCGGGCGAGCCTACAGGCTGAGCGTTGCCCTCTTTGGTGATGTTGTAGTTCGAATAGGAGGA
The DNA here is from genome assembly GCA_035484995.1 of Verrucomicrobiia bacterium. Taxonomy (GTDB): domain Bacteria; phylum Acidobacteriota; class Terriglobia; order Terriglobales; family Acidobacteriaceae; genus Sulfotelmatobacter. The sequence continues at coordinate 2,282 of DATHOK010000286.1, forward strand.
ATCGAGCAATCCAGTGAGAGCCATGACGGGCCAATCGTAGCCGGTCTGGAAGGTGTTTGAATCGACTGCCGGGTATCCGAAGGCCGCGGGATCGAGACTTCCGCCGGAGCCGGCGACTTTTCCGATGGGAGCCAGCCAGAGATCGTAGATTCTAGCGTAAGGGAAGGAGTCTTCGTTGGAGCTGCGGTTGTTGGTAACGATGCGGAGGTTGGCGCCGAATCCGAGTGTGTGTTTGCCTTTCACCCAATTTAGATCGTCAACGAAATTGTGCACTGGCACATTCACCTGGGTGGTGTTGGTTAGAGCGTAAAGAGGGGTGGGGCCGTTGCCGAAAAGGACGTAGGGTTGGGCGATTTGGCCGATCGTGCCATATCCCTGACGGATGAAGCCGTAGCGGAAATTATTGACGAGGTTCGATCGCAAGGTCGCGGTGTAAGCCGCGATCACGCCTTTACTGGTATTGGTCGATACCAGGCTTTGCGGCTGGTTGGGAAACTCCGGCCCGGAGCCGGTGTTGTCGCCTTGCATTCCGCCGCGCACGAAGACGTGCTGGTTCTGATTGATGTTGAAGTCGAACTTGGCAATGTAGGTGTTAAGCGAGCCGGGCGTGGGCGCGGCAAAGGTGTAGCCAACAAAGTTGTAGCCGTCTCCGACTGCGGTGGAGTTGGGCTGAGGGTATTGATTAAAGAGCGCCTCGACATTAGGATCAGGGCCGCAACCGGCCGGAGTCGCCCAGGGACAGGTTCCGCTGCCCGCGGCCTGCGTGTCCATACCTTGTAGTTGGGCAGCGGTTAGAGTCTGAACGTCATCCGTAACTGGGCATGGCGAAGCGTTGGGGGTTGGGCAGTACAGGTATTGCATGATGCCGTTGCGGAGATTGCTGCTGGGCACGGTTTGCGTCAGCTGGGCATTTTCCCTGGTGCGTTGGCCCTCATACGCTAAGAAAAAGAACACTCGGTCTTTGTGGATAGGACCGCCAACCGTCGCACCGAAAGTGTTGCGGATCAGCTGGCCGGGAGCATTGGGAAGGCCAGATTCGAGTTCCGCTTGCTTATTGAACCAGTCGTTGGCATAGCCGACGTTGTTGCGGTTGTACTCGTAAGCTGTGCCGTGGAAAGTATTGGTGCCGCCTTTGGTGACCAACGCTACCTGGGCTCCTGAGGAGCGGCCCTCGTCAGCGTTGGAGTTGCTGGTAGTGACGCGGAACTCCTGCAGGGAATCGAGAGTGGAACGCAGAGCGCCTTCGAAGGCGTAGCCTTTGACTTGGTCGTTATCGTCGATGCCGTCGAGCGTGATGTTGGTCTGGTCGCTCCGGGCGCCGCTCACCGATCCGCCGCGGCTGTCATTGTCCTGTTGCGCGTCGGTTTGGGCTCCTACAAAGGTAACGCCGGGTTGTAGACTGAGAATCTGGGTGGGATCGCGGCCTTCGAAAGGCAGCGCGGCGATCTGCGCGGTGCCGAAGGCGTTGCCGATGGTGGCGTCCTGACTATTGACCTGCACGCCGGTGCTGGTGACGTCGACCACGTTTACTTCGCCTTTGATCCGCATGGAAAGGTCCGACGTAGCCGGGACGTTCACGAGCAACTGCAGGTTGTTCTCTTTGAGAGGGGCGAATCCGGGCTTGTTTACAGTAAGAGTATAGGTTCCAGGAGGAAGCTGCAGGAATTGGTAGACGCCATCCCGGTCGGTCTTTGTCGATTTGGAAAAACCAGTGGCTGAGCCGGAAAGAGTTACGGCGGCATCGGGCAGAACTGCGCCCTGAGGATCGGAAACAGTTCCGCGAAGGGAAGTCGTGGAGGACTGCGCCTCGACGAACGTAGTGAGAGGAAGAGCGCCGAGAAGCAGAATGACCAGTACTGCACGCGTTAAACGGTGCATTGCGCGCTCCTTTTTGATGCACTTGGGTGCGCCGGGCTTGCGCTAGGAATGGCGCGACTGAACGGCAATCGTGCCCGCAACTTTATTTCCCAGTGAGCGCGATTGTCAAGATCGTGTGTTCACTAGGCGGAATCGTTATTCCGGGTCTGGGACTTTCCCAGATGCGAACGGGAAGTATTTGATACTGTGGAGACCATGATGCGGACAAATGTAGTTACCCTGCTACTTGTTTCGGCTGGTTGGGCGGTTCTTATGCCTTTTGCAGGCGCTCAAACCAAGCCTCGGGCGCGGGACCTAGGCGTACCTTTTGATGGTGCGCCGGGGCCGTTGAATGCGATTACCGATGTCAAAGGGGTAGAAGTTGGCCACACTACGCTGATCTCTGGCGACGGGGCTTTGAAGGTGGGCGTGGGACCGGTGCGGACGGGTGTGACTGCGGTCTTTCCTCGTGGAAAAAATTCGAGCGATTTGGTGTTTGCGGGATGGTTCACGCTGAATGGTAATGGCGAGATGACGGGCACGACATGGGTTGAAGAATCGGGATTTCTGGAAGGCCCGGTGATGATTACGAATACACACAGCGTGGGCACGGTCCGCGATGCCGTGATCGCGTGGCGCTTGAAACACGGCGGGCCTGACAAGGAGGGCTATTCGTGGTCCTTGCCGGTTGTGGCCGAAACCTGGGATGGCTACTTGAACGATACCAACGGGTTTCATGTGAAGCCTGAAGACGTTTTTCATGCGCTGGATAGCGCACACGGCGGTCCCGTGGAAGAAGGAAACGTGGGCGGTGGAACGGGGATGATTTGCAACGAATTCAAAGGCGGTATCGGGACGGCTTCGCGGGTGCTGGATGCGAAATACGGCGGATACACCGTGGGCGTGCTGGTGCAGTGCAACTACGGTCAGCGAGATCAACTGCGGATTGCGGGTGTGCCGGTGGGCCGCGAGATTGGAGGAGCGAAGGTCTGGGATGACGACGTGGGTTCGATCATCGTTGTGGTGGCGACGGATGCTCCGTTGATTCCGACACAGTTAAAGCGCGTGGCCAAAAGAGTGTCGCTTGGACTGGGGAGGGACGGGAGTTATTCCGGCGATGGATCGGGAGACATCTTCATCGCGTTTTCTACGGCGAATGCAGGAGCGGCGTTGGCGCACCATGCCACTCAAATCAGCATGCTGCCCAATGATGACATCAATCCCGTTTTTCTGGCGACGGTGCAAGCTACGGAAGAGGCGGTGGTGAATGCGATGGTCGCGGCAAAAACAATGACCGGCATCGACGGGCATACCGCGGTGGCGCTGCCCCATGATCGACTGCGGGAGGTCCTGCAGAAATACAACCGCCTTGCGAAGTGAGAAGAAGGCGACATCCACGAGCCGGGCAACTGATGTAGTCTGTAGTTTCCGCGCATGAAGCTTCTACGAGGACAATGGCTCGGGCTGTCCGCATTGGTTTGGTTGACCGGCTGCGCATCGATCGGTGCGCCACTTCCGCCCTCGCTGGAGCTGCCACGACCGCCGGAGGACCTGCGCGCGGCGCGCAAAGGCGACAAAGTCACGCTCACCTGGACCATCCCTCCGCGAACCATGGACCGGCAGCGGGTTCGCTACCTGGGGAAGACGGATGTTTGCCGGAGCCTGGATTCCACTCTTACCGCTTGCGGCGCGCCTGTGGGCGAGGCAGCGCCCCCGGCGGATTTCGCGCGCAAGAATGAGCCGGGCAGCCAGAAGTTGACGGACAGCTACACCGATACTTTGCCACTCGACCTACGGGTTCGTACTGCCTTCAGCTCGGCGACTTACGCCGTGGAAGTATTGAACCGGGACGGCCGCGCAGCCGGATTGTCCAATCGAGTGCACGTTCCTCTGGCTGGAACTCTGCCCGCTCCCACGAGTTTCAGCGCCCAGGTCACGGCGCAGGGCGTCGTGCTGAAGTGGACGGGGGTTCCATGGTCTGTGCGGATGAACGACCCTCTGCGCCTGAGTTACCGCGTCTATCGCCGGGCCGAAGGCAGCCAGCATGAGATTCTCGTCGGCGAAAAGAACGTGGCCGATCCGGATCAATCGCTCACGGATCAGAGTTTCGAGTGGGAGAACACATACTACTATCGAGTAACGACTTTTACGATCGTCGCTCAGCCGGGAAAACCGGAGGTGTCGATCGAGGGCGACGATACCCCTGAAGTAAAAGTGTTTGCCGATGATGTGTTTCCGCCGGGCGTGCCGTCGGGATTGCAGGCTGTGTTTTCCGGGCCCGGTCAGCAGCCGTTCATCGACTTGATTTGGGCGCCGGTCCCCGACGCGGATCTTAACGGGTACAACGTTTATCGGCATGAGGAAGGAGGTACGCCGGTCAAAGTGAATTCCGAACTGGTGAATATTCCGGCCTATCGCGATGCGCAGGTGGTTTCGGGCAAGAGGTATTTTTATTCGGTATCGGCAGTGGATTTGCGTGGGAATGAGAGTGGGCGGTCGGAGGAAGCGAGCGAGAACGTGCCGTAGGGTGTGCCGGACTCTGGCGCGCGGCAGAATTCGGCGTGGACTGTCGTAGAAACTCCCCGTAGAGCCGGAGTTGGCACCACGGTGCAAGGGGTCCTTCGACTGCGCATGACCGTCCTTTGGACAATCCTGCTTCGCTCAGGATGACATTAGAAAAAAGTTTGGAGTTATTTCCGGGTCTCGTGATTAGATAGAGGACGATGAAATATTGCCGCTTTCAACTGAATGGTGAGGCTCACTACGGGCTGGTCGAGTCGGTCGCGGGACGCGAGTCGATTTTGCGGATTCTGCTTACGGCTCCGGAAGAATCCGATGGCGACGTGGAGGGTTTGCGCACACGCCGGATCGAACCGATTGCGTTGGAAGAGGCGACGCTGCTGGCGCCGGTGCGGCCTTCGAAGATCATCTGCGTGGGCCGCAACTATCGGGAACATGCCGCCGAGCTTGGTCACGAAGTGCCTAAGGAACCACTGCTGTTCTTCAAGCCTAATTCGGCGCTACTGGGGCCGGGCGGCGTGGTGCGAAGGCCGAAACTTTCGGAGCGCGTGGATTATGAAGGTGAGCTTTGCGTGGTCATCGGCAAGACTTGCTATCAGCCCCCGCCGGATGAGGATGTGCGGCCGTTCATCCTTGGCTATACCTGCCTGAACGACGTGACTGCGCGCGACTGGCAGAATAAAGATGGTCAGTGGGCGCGGGCCAAGGGATTTGATACGTCGTGTCCAGTGGGGCCGCTGGTGGTGGAGGCCGCTGATCTCGATCCGTGGGCTGGGGTTGGAGTGGAGACGCGGGTCAATGGCGCGGCGCGGCAATCGGGGAATACGCGGGACTTTATTTTCCCGCTGGATGTTGTCATCCGCTACATCGCGCAGGTGATGACGCTTTTTCCGGGCGATCTCATTGCTACTGGTACTCCGCAGGGCGTGGGGCCGGTGGTCGCGGGAGATGTGATGGAGATTAGCGTCGAGGGTGTGGGAACGCTGAGGAATTCTGTGGTGGACGAATAGGCAAAGTCTTCAACCACAGGGGACACAGAGTAGCACAGGGTAAGGCGCGAACACTTAGTCAAGTGCATGTCACGAGGTTTGCTTTTTTATTGCAGGCGGAAGCGTTCTCGCATCAGCCGCTGCAAGCGTGGTTTGTAGAGCAGATCGTAGGCCAGCTCTTTGTCGGGAAACATGGCGAGGGCGGCGCGCTTGGCGCCGGCGGCAAGCTCGGAGGCTTCTTCTACGGTGAGGCCGGGGTCTTGGCTGATCACTGACGTTACCATGCTCATCATGACCTGGAGGCGACGGATTCTTCGGGCCTCGTCTGCATCTTGATCCTGCGGCGCTCCGGTCTTTTGTCCCGCCAGAGGTGGATTCTTACCGTGATCCGCTGGTTCCCCGTAGTTCATGCTGGCCCCTCTTTTCCTTTACAGCTTTTTCTCGTCCATAGCTTTAGATGTTGCTGCCGCAGCCCCGGTCGCGGCCGCTTCCAGCATTCTCCTCTAATTGGGAAAGAAAACAACTGCCCGAAAGTGCTGGCTGGGTCACCAACGTCATCTCAAGTTCCTGTAGAAGTGCGGAGGTCGAGGCGATGCGGACTGTTGGTTTTCCCTGACGATACAAGGCTCGTCTAGGGCGCGTGCGACGCAGCTTCTTCGATCAGAGCAGCAACCTCTTTGGGGTGGGAGACGTAGACCGCGTGGCTGGCTCCCGGGACTTCAACCTTGTGGCTGTTGGCCCGAGTGGCGTACCAGCGCTCGAGGTCAGGATTGATGGCTCTGTCGCTTCCGGCAACTAACATCCAGCTGGGTTTGCTTTTCCACGCAGGCGCAGTGATGATCGCTCGAAAATTGTCAGCCTTATTCAACACCTGGGAACGCGCCATGAAAGCCGCCTGTTCAGCAGGTACGTCAGCAGCGAAATACTCACGAAACTGCGCCGGGTCGAGGTAAGTGAAGCCGTCTGCTGTCTTCTTTATCGCGTTGGACTTGTTAAGGTCACTTGGAAAACGCTTTCCATCGTCAGACTCGTTCTCTCCCGCGTCCGGCATGTGAGCTGCGATGTACACCAAGCCGGCGACCGACGGGTCCGTCCCTGCTTCGGTAATCACGGCTCCGCCGTAGCTGTGGCCAACAAGAATGCACGGTCCTTCCTGGAGAGCAAGGACACGCTTCGTAGCCGTGACATCCTCCTGGAAGGACGTCTCAGGCTCCTGCACGATACTGACATTGAAGCCGTCCTTGACCAGAATGTCGTAAACGCCTTTCCAGCCTGAACCGTCGGCCCAGGCACCGTGCACCAGAACCACATTCCGAATGCGATGGTCTGGTTTGGCGTTCTGCGCGGACAACGCGCAGCAGGCTAACAGGAGGAATACGATGCAGAAAAATTGAGGCACTCGTCGCATGGCTACCTCCGACGGGCTGCGGTGCGGTTAATTGTTTCGCCTGTAGGTAACTACTGTGTTCCCTCTATTGCTTGGCAGTCTGCTCGGCGTCGTTTTTCAGCAGGCTGACTTCGATGCGTGTGCCAACGGTATGCTTTTCTTCAGCAGCGTTGCCCATCCCGATCACGTAGATGCGGTAGGCCGGAACTTCCTGGTTCAGGACCAAATAACGTTCGACGGAATCCGCCATCTTTTTGGAGTTGAGGATAGCAGCCTGGCCGCGGCCTGCGGAAAAGCCCTGTACCTCGATGATGTAACCGTGCTGATCCTTCACTTGCGCGACTAATTCATCGAGGGCGTCCTTGGCTTGCTTGCTCAACACGGTCTGGCCGGGACGGAAGCGAATCTCGGTCTGAGCGCCGGACTTGTACTGATCGATGTTTCCAACCACGCTCTGGTCGTTGGCGATGCGAGTGTCGAGGGAGGCTACGGTCTGGTGCGCCATCTGAGCTTTGTTGGCCGCGTCTTGCGCGTGTTCATCGGCGAGGCTGGTCTTGGCGGAAACCAGCTGAATGCCTTTTTGGGCGCGGCCGTCGATGTCCTTGATCATGCGGCCGTGTTCTGCGGTGATCTCATCGAGTTCGTTGACTCGGTCCTGGATGGGCTGAACATGCCGCCGAACATACTGCTTGCTGGCGAAAGGATGCAGGACGAGCCAGGTGAGGCTGGGCTCATCGCCGTCCCAGAAATCCTGGGGCCGAGGAGACTGCAACGGTCCTTCACCGGAAGCAGTTAAAGGCTGGGAAGCGGCAGCGGACTGGTTCGCGGATGTTGCCGCCTGCGCGCTTGAGCTGGAAGTAGTCTGTTGCGCGAAGGCGGACAGCGCAAGCCCCACTGACAACAGCAATATTACGAGTATGCGATTCGTCATATCGTCTTCCTTCTGAGTGAAAATGCTGAGAGGTTCACTCCTGCCCAAACTGCGAGATGCGCGAGCCTGCAATCTCGCAGTGGTATTGTAGCGCCAAAGCAAGAGAACTTCGGCTAATAAATTTGCTTCTCAAAAGTGACTCAAGTACAGCAATACCGTGCTCAGAATGACAACCGTTCCAGGATTAACCGCCCATGTGGAGATTTAGTATCAAAGGGGAAAGGAACGGGGCGATTTGCTGAAATACCTGATGGTCGGCATTGGAGGCGGTCTGGGTTCGATCTTGCGCTTCTGGCTGGGCAGTTACATTGGCACAAGAATGGGAACTCGTTTTCCCTACGGAACGTTCGTGATCAACATCACTGGATCATTTCTCATTGGCGTGGTGTTTGCTTTCTTGACCGCCAGGACGCAGTGGAGTCCCAACTGGCGATACCTGATTCCTATTGGTTTCATTGGAGGCTATACGACATTTTCGAGCTTCGAGTATGAGACGCTGCAGACGATTCGGGATGGGCAGATAGGGCTCGGGCTGCTCTATGTAGGCGCGAGCGTGGCAGTGGGGTTCGCCGCGGTGTGGGGAGGGATGATGGCAGGGCGGGCCATCCAATGATCCACAAGACGGAGGCGCTCACCGGTTTCGTAGTTCCTGCCCGAAATGCCTATGCCAGAGGTTTGGACATTTTGACGAGATGGCAAGGCATTTTGGGAGGATACTGATCGCTTGGAAAAGGCAGGGTGCCGTTTTCCACATATCCACGACTCCGGTAGTATCCGGGCAATTCCGTTCGCAGATTCACGACGGTGAGGTCCATGAAACGGCAGCCGGCGGCGCGGCAGTACCTTTCGGCAGCGTCGATCAGGCGAGAGCCCATGCCGGCTCGCTGGCGCGCCGGGTCGACAGCCAGCAAACCGAAATATCCGCGGTCGCCGCGCAGCTCAACGTAGACGCAGCCGACCAAGGCGCCAGCGTCCTCGGCTAACATGAAAGTGCCTTTCTCCAGAAGCGCCCGCACTTTGTCTGGATCGGTGCGGTCCGCGTCGATGAAGAAGCGTTCGGCACGGAATGCAGCGTTCACTAGATGAGCAATCTTTTCGGCATCTGCGGGGTCGGCGGTCCTTGTCTTAAGCTGAGCCACGCCGATGGGCATGGTTTTCATCGGTTGCATCGATCTCGATTCTAACCGAAGTCCCACACCGGCTACGGCGAGTTCGCGCGGCCTGCGCTCCAACTAGAATTTCGGCACCGCTCACGCCCCCGCTCGGGCCGCTCTGGCCAGTTGAACAGTGCGCGGAGTTTCTTCCGAGTGGCGAAAGTACAGCCGGTAAGAGCGGTGGATGCCATACATCACCGGGAAAACCACCAACGCTGCCTTCCAGCCCAGGTGATGGCTGATCGTGTTCACCATGGAGGTCATGCCCGCGCTAAGTACGTAATAAGGGAATGACAGTTGAACGATGCTCAGCCAGACGCGGCGCATGGCCGTGCCCTCGGCCAGTTTGATGATGCCAGCGACCGGGGCGGTCTGGCCGACAAAAAACGTGGCGGTTGCCGAGGCCAGCATAAGCGGCTCAGAAGCCCAGGCCGATCTTCCCAGCCAGCCCGCATTCCAGATCAAGCTGGCCATGCTGGCGGCAAACGCCATCATGCTGACATTGAATAGCATCTGTTCCGGCCGGAACTTGCTGCCCGATTTCGGCCAGCACTGTACGACGGTGGAGACGCAAGCGATCGAGACCGCTTCAAGCGCGCTCAGATTTACCACCGCCATCAGCAGGAACGGCAGGTTGACTGACATGGTGCCGTCAATGCCCGGCAGCTTAATCTTCATCTTCGAGGTGGCCGCGGCTAGTGTCAGTATGGCAAGCGCGTACGCCGGGTGCACGGCATGTCTTGCGAGTCCGGCATATACCGTACCTGCAACGGCCGCCAGGGCCATGCCGCCGATGAATGCCTTCGTTAGCCGTGGATTTCGCTGCATATCTCCTCCTTCCCTTAGTGATCACACACGGCTACTGCTCATCGTCTCCGGCATCAGAGAAAGCCCCGTCGGCAGTCGACGCCGCCGCACCCCACACGACGCTTGTAGCTTGCGGGCCCGTGCCAGTGCTCGAACCCCACACCACGCTGAATGCGCTCAGCAGATTGTCATTCCAGGGCAACGCTGCCCCCCAAACCACAGAGCTGCCGCTTACGTTTGCACCCCAGACGACCGAGGCTCCCCAAACCACCGAAGATCCCCATACCACCGAACCGGCTGCGACGCTGCCATTCCCTTCAACCATGGAAACCACGCCTGTCGAGGGGTTGTAAACCAGAGAGGGAGACAACGCCGCGCCCACGGTAGCCGGAGGGAGGCTTGTATCGACCAGAGCATTCTGCATGTCCAGCAGACCCGAACCGATCGAAAGTAGATCGTAGAAATCGGTGAAGGTCTGCTGCAGATGGGGAACATAAGCCCCGCTGGAGTTAGGGAATTGTTTATAGGTATCTCTCATCAGCCGCGCCTTGACCTGGTCCGGAGTCAGCGCGCTGTTTTGCTGGAGGAGCAATGCAACCGCTCCGACGACGACCGGCGTTGCCATGCTGGTTCCGCTCAACGTGAAGTAGTCGTTGTTCCCATCATTCCCAGTGACGAGCTCGCTTTGATAACTTGCTTCCAGGGTTGCGCCAGGCGCCGCCAACGACACGATGTCGTTGCCCGGAGCCATAATGTCAGGCTTCACCACGTGATCGAAGGTGGTGGGGCCCTTGGAACTGTAGCTGGCTTTGGTCTCAGCCGCCGGGGAAGACGATCCATTGCTCTTCATGGCGCCCACCGTAAGCACGAAGGGATCGTTGCCCGGAGCGGTAATCGTTCCGAATCCATTGCTGCTGTTGATGCTCACGCGACCGTAGTTGCCCGCTGCTACCACTACCACGATCCCGGCTTTCCAAGCGGATTCTACCGCTTGGCAGAGAGGATCCTGGGTATAACTGACGAAGATGCCGCGTCCGAGCGACAAGTTGATGACTCGGATGTTGTAAGTGCTCTGCAGCGCGATGGCTTCCTGAATGGCAGCGATTACGGTACTGTCGGTGCCGACGCCATTGAGATCGAGTGCGCGCAGGTCCACCAGGTTTACCGCGGGCGCGACTCCGATGTAGTTTCCGCTGGAGAGGTAACCGTTGCCGCCGATGATTCCGGCGACGTGGGTTCCGTGACCGTACAGATCGTATTTTGCCCCGCTCGAATTCGAAGTTGCAGTGCCGGTAAAATCCTGGTGATAGACCACGCGTGAGCGAGTCTCAGCGGAATTCCACAGATCGGGATGGCTACCGTTAATGCCGCTGTCGATCACCGCTACGCCGATCCCGGCCCCGTTGTAGCCCGCGCTCCAGGCCGAGGGCATGCCCGTGGCCACGTCCGAGGTGTCATCCAATTCCTTCATGGGATGATCGATGGTCAGGGAAACTACGTCAGGGTCGGCCTCCAGGGCAGGTAGCGCGCTTACCGGAATCGTCAGAGCGATGCCTTTGACCATGGCGAGGCGGTGGTTCAGGCGCGCACCGAGGTTCAGTGCTCTCTGCTCTTCTATCGAGTGCGGCACCTGCTTGTACTGCACGATAACCTTCACGGTCTCATCAACTGCTGAAATGTGGGCGCGCGCGGCAATAGGCGCGAGATCGGGCGCGAACTTGCCCACGAACTTACCGTCGCCTCCACGATTTTGGGCGAAGGCAGTTCCAGCAACCAGGAGAAGCAGCCAGCTGATGCGCTTTCCCCAAGCTGCGCTATGACGCTGGTCTCGACCCGGGCTCTTAGATTTCAGTGTGTGCAACATAAGTCTCACCTTTCCTGTCTGGTGCGAACCAATCTGGCGCGAACGAATGTGGAGCAAGACTGTGCTGTACCCACCTTCGGTTGTGCACGGGGGATGCCAATTCGTCGCCCGTAAGTGACTGTTATGATTGAAGATCGACGAAACCGTCCTGAGAGCGTTGGGCCACTCTGTCCTTCCACGCGGGGCGCGGGACAGTTTGTCCCGCTAGGTTTGGCTTCGCTGCACCTACGGGTTTGACTGGAATTGGTTACCGCTGCAGATCGAAGGGCGACGCCTGGAATCCGGAAAGGAAGAGTCTATGGCGCGGTTGCTGCCTCGGCCTTCATTGGTAACTGCGTGGCCGACGGCAGTAGCCGCGGCATCGCTGCCATGAGCCGCTGGGTGTAGGTGTGCTGTGGATGTGCGAAGATCTGCGCGGTCGCTCCGCATTCTACGATCTCGCCTTCGTGAAGAATGGCGATGCGATCGCATATCCCGGCCACCGAAGCCAGATCGTGAGAAATGTAGAGGATTGCCATTCCGGTAGAGCGGTTCAGTTGGCGAAACAACGCCAGAATCTCCGATTGCGTAATCACATCGAGAGCGCTCGTGGCTTCATCGGCGATAAGCAGCGCTGGACGATGCATCACCGCCATAGCAATCAGCACGCGCTGAGCTTGTCCTACGCTCATCTGCGAAGGATGTTTACGCAAGAATTCGTCGTCGGTCGGTAGGGAAACACTCTCGAGGGAAGCTCGGATCGCGCTCGCGCAGTCTGCGGCCGTGCCCGAAGCATGAGCTCGCCACGCTTCTTTGAGCTGGGTTCGGATCTTGAGTGCAGGATTCAGAGAGGACAGCGGGCTCTGCAACACCAGAGCAACGGCCCGTCCCCGCAGCGCACGCAGCTCGCGTTCTGAAAGCTGCAGCAGGTCGGATTCCTGCAACCTTATTGTGCCTTCGACCTGCGCTCTCTTATCGAGAAGCCCGAGAATCGCCAGTGCCAGCGTGCTCTTGCCGGAACCGCTTTGTCCCACCAGGCCAAGCACTTCGCCGCGCTGGATTTCCAGATGCACGTCGCGCAGCACGGCCGGCTTGCCGGCATAGCGCACTGAAATCTGCGCCGACAACAGAGTCCGGTTTTGCGAAGCTTCGGACGCCATCTTTAATTACCTGCGCAGTTCCTAAAGTTCAGATCCGTGTAATCCGCGGCAAAGAATTGTCGATCACTTCCCGGACACAGTAAGCCACTCCACATTCCAGAAAGTTTGCGGAGACAGAATTACCGGAGCCGCGCCGTGTACTGCCGTCGAAACTGCAGAAAGCGAATTCCTATTAATCAAAAAAATGAATGGTTCCTGCTCGACTACGATTTCCTGTACGCGGTCAAACGCTTCCTTTCGCTTCTTCACATCGCTCGAGGAGGCCTGCGCCCGCATCAACTGGTCAATCTCGGCTTCCCACGCGGTTTCCGGAGTCTTTTGCTGCGGGTTCCACTGATGATTCTCCGAAGAACTCAGCCACACATTCATCTCGCCGTTCGGATCGAGGTCAACGTTGGTCAGGCCCAGGAGAATCGCTTCGTAATCGAAAGTCTGGGTCATGCGCTCGATCAAGGAAAGCTGGTCGAGAGTAACCACGTTCACGTGGATGCCGATCTTCTGCAGATCGTCCTGGATTAGCACGGCCATGCGTTCCCGCGATTGATTGCCGGAGTTCGTGATGATGGAAAACACAACCTCATTACCGTTTTTGTCTTTGAGTGTTCCATTTTCCATGCGAAAGCCTTCGCCCTGCAGCTCCTTCAAAGCTGCATCGGGACTGTAAGTCTGAGGTTTCAGTTTGCTGTTGAACCAGAATTTATTGGCTGGCGAGAACGGCCCCGCGGCCGGCTGGGCATGACCGTGGAAGACCACGCGGCTTAAGTCCTCGCGGTTGATCGCTCCCGAAATTGCGCGCCGGAAGTTCGTCGAGCGAAACCAGTTCTTTTTGTAGTCCGGTATCGGCGACTTCGCTACCTCGTTGAACCAGAGCTGCTCGCTATCGAGCGACGGTCCCGCATCGTGCACGAGTTGCGGCGACGTCGCGACCAGCTTGTCGAAATACTCGCTGTCGAGAGAGTTGATGAGGTCCAGTTCGCCGCGCATGAAGCGCAGCATCTCCACGTCGCGGTTTTTCTGGATGTCGAGCTGTATGGAATCCAGATAGGGCAGTCTCCGGCCCTGTTCATCGGTCTTCCAGTAGTTGGGGTTGCGTTTCAAAAGGATCGAGGACCCTGGCTTGTAGTCGGCCACCATGAAAGGACCTAGCACGGCCATTTCTTTCTTCGGAGAACGCTGGGAAAGAATCGCAACCTGGTCGAACAGGCGATCGAGCCCGGCCACCGGAGCCGGAAACCGGATCGATATCTGACTCGGAGAAATCACTTTGGTTTCGACACTTCCTGCGCCTGAACGGAACGCATCGCCAGTCGGCGAATGCAGCGCCGGGTCCATCAATTGCTGAATGGTGTAAGCCACATCTTCAGCGGAGAATGGCGTGCCGTCGGAAAACGAAATGCCGCTGCGCAAGCGAAACGAAATTTGACGGCCATCCTTCGAAACCTTCCATGAGATCGCCAAACCAGGCTCGAGGTTTTGAGTCTGACGATTCACCCGAACTAGGACGCCACCGGTGAGATAACGGATCGCGCCGGAAGCATCGTCTTCAACTTTCAGCGGGTCAAACGTTTCCGGTTCTGAGCGTAGGCAAAATCTCAGTTGACCGCCGCCTTGAGCCGGCGCTTGCGCCAGCAGCGACCCCAGACAGAGCACCGCGACTGCGATCGTCCGTCCGCAGAAATTTACCAGAAGTTTTAGCTTTTTCGCGCGACGGATCATGCAGCCAACTCCTCCTGCCTGGAAAGCAAAAC
>DATHOK010000287.1:0-8671 GCA_035484995.1 Verrucomicrobiia bacterium
TCCTGATCATGTCGCTGAATCTGGCCCACTATTTCGGACGGTTTCACGGGGGAATGTGAACGGGGCATTCTTAAGTTGCTAGTTGCTAACTCTTAAGGGACCGCTGAAAATGAGGCTTGTGGCCGAACTAGAAGGATTTCAGTGTCATACCTGTGGAAAGTGGCACCAGGGACTTCCGCTCGACTACGCCTACGATGCGCCATACTATTGGTCTGAAAGTCTACGGGCCGACGGCGATTCCTTTCTAAATTCTGATTTCTGCGTGATTAAGAAAAAGGATTTCTTCGTTCGGGGCTTAATCGAGATACCCGTGATTGGACGCGACGAACCCTTCCGCTGGGGCGTTTGGACTTCCCTGAGCAAGAGCAACTTCGACAGGATCGTCGATCTCTGGCGCGACCCCAAGCTGCTTGAAGAACCGCCGTACTTCGGCTGGCTGAGCAATTCAATCGATTTGTATCCCCATACTTTAAACTTGAAAATTAACGTTCACAGTAAGGACATCAGTCGGCGTCCTTATCTTCTTTTGGAACAGACGGACCATCCTCTAGCAATCGAACAGCGTGTCGGAATCACGATGGGACGCCTACGCGAGATTGCCGAGCGATCCTTGCATCGTTGATCTGTGCGGTTTCAACGTCTAGCGCGGTGCGTTCCGCACTAAAATGATTCCGTGCTCACCGAGCGCCTGGAGTTCCTCCCTGAACGCGACGCCGAGGTTTTCGCCGCGGCCCCTGCGGCCCCTGCCGTATTCCTGCTGCGCGGCAAAGACTCTCAAGCCGAGCCTTACGTCAGTAAGACCGCAAATCTGCGCCGCCGTCTGCAACGCCTGCTGGGCCTGGTCGAAGAGCGAACCAGAAAATTAAATCTGCGCGACCGCATCCGCTCCATCGAATACTCTTCTACCGGCTCCGAGTTCGAATCCGGATTCCTGCTCTACCGGATCCTGCGTGAAGCGTTCCCTAAGACCTACGGCAACCGCATGCGCTTCCGGTTCGCGCCGCTGGTCAAGCTGCATCTGGAAAACGAATATCCTCGCGCGTCGATTACCACGCGTTTAGGGCGCCTCAAGAGCCGTAATCTTTTCTACGGCCCATTCCAGTCCCGCGCTGCCGCCGAAACGTTCATGAACGACTCGCTCGACTTCTTCAAGATGCGGCGCTGCGTCGACGACTTGCATCCCGATCCTAAATTCCCTGGCTGCATCTATTCCGAAATGAAGATGTGCCTAGCCCCCTGCTTCAAGGGCTGCACCGACCAGGAATATTCCGGCGAAGTAAACCGCGTGCAAGCCTATTTCGATTCCGGGGGAGAATCTCTCGTCCGTGAGTTCTCCGCACAGCGCGACGCGGCCTCGGCCAATCTGCAATTTGAAGAAGCCGCTGCCATTCACGTTCGCCTGGAAAAACTGAAACCTACGATAAACCAGTTTCCCGAAATAGTTCGCCGCCTCGACCGCTTTTCGGCACTGATCGTCCAGCCCGGCCACGTAATCGACTCAGTCACATTCTTCCGGGTGGATGGTGGCAAAATCTCGGGCCCAGCGCCATTTTCGATTCAAGCCGTGGAGCATGCAAAATCGCAATCGATGGAATCGCGGGTGCAGGCAGTTCTTGATTCGTTTCAGCCCGCGAAACCCAGACCTGCGCTGGAAATCATGGAGCACCTGGCACTGCTCAAGCGCTGGTACTATCGCGGCCACCGCACCGGAGAAATATTTCTTGCCGATGACAAAGGAGTATTCCCTATGCGCCGAATCGTGCGCGGCATCGGCCGCGTCTTAAGAGGCGAAGGACCGGAAGAGATCGGAGAAACACGTTCTCACCACGGAGGCACTGAGACACAGAGAGAAACCTAAACCTGCGAAAAATCCAAGGATTTCTCTGTGCCACTGTGCCCCCGTGGTGAAAGAATTTTGTTTTAAGGAGACCCGATGGCCACCCAGGATCCAAACAGCAAACAACTCCGCGAGCACCTGCTCTACCTTCTCAACGGCGGTGGCGCCCACGCCCGCTTTGACGACGTCGTGAAAAACTGGCCGGAGGACCTGCGCGGCACCAAGCCCAGCGGCCTCCCGCACACTGCCTGGATGCTGCTTGACCATCTTCACCTGGCGCAATCGGACATCCTGGAGTTCAGCCGCAACTCGAAACACACTTCTCCCGAGTGGCCCAAAGGCTATTGGCCGAAGACGGAAGCTCCGCCGAACCCGGCCGCGTGGAATAAGAGCGTTCAGCAATTCCGCAAAGATCTGAAATCGATGCAGGCTCTGGTGGCGAATCCAAAAACCGATCTTTACGCGCGCATCCCCTGGGGAGACGGCCAAACTATTCTGCGCGAGGCCTTGCTTCTGGCCGATCACAACGCGTACCACCTCGGCCAGTTAGTCGATATGCGCCGCCTGCTGGGAGCGTGGAAGGGATAGCGCGGCACCGCCGAGACGACGGTGCTACGAAAATCGAGCCGGCCCTTTCGGGCCGGCTCGATTGCTTCGTCAAACCAATCAGCTCTTCATGATCAAGTTCAAGGCGCTACCGTTATGGTGACGGGCGTCTCGTTCGTGAGTGATCCGGACGTTCCGATCAGCTCGATGGTTGTCGTTCCAGTTGGCGCGCGCCTGGAAGCGCTCCACGTAATCGTTACCTTTACGCTGCCATTTGCCGGAGGCGTGACGGGGTTGGCCGATGCCGTCGCCGATACGCCGCTGGGAAATTCGTTCACGCTCAAGTCAACAGCAGAATTGAATCCATTCACGCTGGTGACAGTGAGAGTGGTCGACACGCTGCCTCTTTCATCAATAGTGAAAGAAGAAGGAGACAACGACAGAGTGAAGTTCTTCGTCCCCGAAGAAGCATTCACGGTTAGGGCAATCGTGGTGCTGTGACTGGTCGAGCCGGAGGTTCCGGTGATCGTCACCGTAGCCGCGCCGACGGTGGCGCTTGCGGAAGCAGTCAGCGTGAGCGTTGAGGTCGCGCTGCCGTTCGCCGCCGGAGTCACCGGGTTAGTCGAGAACGCCGCCGTAACGCCCGCAGGCAGGCCGGTAGCGCTCAAGGTGGTTGCAGAGTTGAAGCCGCCCGTGCTGGTGATGGTGATCGTGCTCGTTCCCTTGGCGCCCTGGGTTACTGTCAAGGATGCGGGCGAAGCAGCGATCGTGAAGTTCGGCGACGCCGTCGCACTCACCGTGAGGGCAACGGTAGTGGTTGCGGTCAGGCTGCCGGAGGTTCCGGTGATGGTCACCGTGGAGGTTCCGGTAGTCGCCGTGGAGCTCGCCGTCAGCGTCAACACGCTGGTCCCGGTTGTGGGGTTCGTGCCGAACGCCGCGGTCACACCGCTGGGCAGGCCGGACGCGGCAAGCGTAACGCTACCCGTGAATCCGCCCGCATCGGTCACCGTTATAGTGCTGGTCCCGCTGTTGCCTTGGGTTACCGACAGACTGCTCGGTGTAGCCGAAAGCGTAAAGCTCGGTGTCGCCGATCCAGCCAACAGGTTGATGATCCCGGTCGTATTCGGACTGCCCCAGCCGGTGCACAGATCGTAGCCGGTGATTCCCGAATAGGTGCCGCAACTGCCGCTGGTGATGTCGTGGAAATAGGTGCCATAGCTCGAGGTCAGAGCCGCAGGGTAAATGATCGGGTCGATAAAGCCGATCGTGTCTCCGTTGGACGCTGCCTGTTCGTTGGCCAGAGCCAGGTAACCGGCCCACATAGGCGTCGCAAAGCTGGTTCCGCCATAGTCGTTAGCCGTACAGGTGGTTTGGTCGGCGCAGACGTAAAAAGTAAAGTTCGCGTTGGCCGACACGTCCGGGCCATTGCGTAGAGTCGTGGATCCTCTGTTGGAGGAGGTAATCACGCCGGAGAGCTTCTGCCACGAGGGTATTGGGATGGAATCCGGGGAGATGCCGCCACCGCTGTCTGCCCAGGCGGTTTCCGATTTCCAGGGACCGGCCGCGCTAGAAGTTGTCAAATCCGTGCCGCCGACCGAAACGATATTGGCATCGTCCGCTGGCCAAGCCTCATTCGACGCAGACCAAGCCGAACTGTCGCCCGACGCGGCAAAAAAGTTCTGCCCTTGCGACGCCATCTGCTCAAAGTACGGGTCCAACGTGCTGGGGTCCGCCGGTGTCCATCCCCACGAGCAACTGATCTGCTTGGACAATGGAGCGGCCGCAGTCGAAACCATCGAGCTGATGCAGGCGGTATCGCTGATGTTGCCTGATCCACTGGCCAGGACGTCACCGCAGACGTACATGTAGAGCATTGTGGAGCCCGGGGCCATGCCCATTGCCTGCGTCATGTCGAGGGTTTGTTCCGTATCGTCGCAAGCGCTGCCGCCGCTATCGACGCAACTCGTGCCGTACCCGCCCGTAGAAATGAGGGTGGGAGTGTAAGGTTCCGTTTGCCCGACGTTTTTGTAATACGTGCTCAGATCGGACAAATCAGTGCCCGCGAATTCGAACAGAGCAATATTCTGGCCGGAGCCGGTCAGTGCCGTTCCGCCATAGTAGGCCGCGCGCATGTCGCTGCCCAGAAAGGAAGCCGAAGGGCCGGAGCCAGTGGTGGCATGAGACACCACCTTGTTGGCATCGATCCCATGGGCCTTCGCGTAGTCGCTCTTCTTGACATACATCGGATGCGGTTTGGAATCGTTGTCCAAACCGGTGATGTGCCAAAGCTGGAAGGGAAGATCCACTGTGGGTTCGCGATCCACGGCGAAGAATGTGCGGTCTTCGGTTAAGTCATGATAGGTGCCCATGGTGACATGGAAGGCCCTCTCGATATTCGCCACGGTGCCGCTGAGCCTCAGGTCTCTTTCCTCGCGGGTTCCGCTGATGATCTCAAAGCCGCTCGCTTTCGCGAAAGCAACTAAGGCATCCCAATCTTCCTGGGTGGGGCCGAACCTCGCGGTAAACTCCTGCGGCGTAAGGAATTGGTGGTGGAATGGGCTTGCAGGATCCTGGACTTCCTGCACGAAACTCTGCAACCCTGCACGATCGCGAAGCGGCATAACAATGTCGAAGCGCAGGGTCTGGGTTGCTGGAAGTTGCCCGACGAACTGCGCCCGACCGCTGACGATCTCTTCGCGCACGTGACGCGTCAGTAGGGACTGCGGCTGGGCCTGTCCTGGGATTGTGATCAACATGAACGCGGCCGCGCAGACAAGCGCAGCCAGTCTGGATAAGAGGGGAGTGTTTCTTTTCATGTTTCTATCCTTTCGTTCTTTTGTCTGGGCTTTCAAAGGTCCGGCAGCTCGACGCACCTCCCTGCCGACCAATAATCGCGGCATCTTAACGCACCTTGAGTGTTTTGTTTAGAGTTTTTGAGAGCTGTTACGAAAATAGAATTCCGGGGCAGAAATCAAGGACAGTCAGGCTGTCAGGGCAGGATAGAGGCTGTGTCTGGCTTGGGGCCGCTTCCGGAACACGACTTTTACTCCCTCCCGCCAGCGCTCGTCAATCCCCACAAACTCCCAGTCAATCTCAGGAGAAAGGTAACGCAGAAGGGTATCCGTAGCCGGATGTACGTGCAACGCGGGAGCCACCAGAAACAGCAGCGGCTTCTCGCTCGACAACTCGCGGCCTTCAAAATATCCGAAGCGAGGAAATTCGCCACGTGCATGATGCCATTCCACTCGCGACCAGTAATCCAGCCCCTGCAGCGGCAGGTGGATATCCTCATCTGCCTTCAGCTCCACCACTGCCAGCCTTCCGGTTCGCGTAGTAGTGAGCACATCGATCATCGCCCGGTCCGCGGCAGAAAATGCTGGAACCTGTGAATACCGGCACGACGGCTCCAGCCGGCCATCCAGTACGCTCACATCCCCTACCACCAGCGATTCCAGCCACCGCTCCGGACGCAGCCGCCACAGCGGATGTTGACGCGGTCCATAAGGATGGCGCGTATCGCGCAAAGAGTGCGCCAACTCTGTGAACGCAGCTTCGTTGGCTGCTTCGAGAATTCGCTCCTCCGCGCCAACGCCAAACACGACTTCCTCCATGCTGCGAAACGATCCCGGAATGCCCGCGAGTCGCGCCTGCGCAAACTCGAGCCCGCGCCAGCGGAAGGCAATCTCCGCGGCCGACAGCACCGCGACTTCGCAATTCGGCAGAACTTGCTGCACGCGCGCAATCGAATCTCTAAAACGCTCGCGAGCCGCCGCGTCGTCGGCAGCATGCACCAGCCGAGTCGCCACGTTGCCACGATCGGCGCAGTCGATTTCCAGCAGCGCGTCGTAACGTTCGTCCAGCTCAAACAGCCGCCACTTGGCGGCATCCCGATTCAGGTTCGCCATCCGCTCCCGCACCAGCGCCGAAGTTCCAGCGGGAACGAACATCTTCAGTCCTTCCACCAGAACATTCGCCGCCCGTGCCTGCCGGCAAACGTCGAGCCAGAGAATGCCGAACGTCAGCGCCGCGTCGATAGAAGACTGCGTCTCCTGCGCATTCACCCCCAGCAACGCAAAGGCGGTCCGCCCTTGCCGCAGAAGCCCGCGCGCGTAGATCGGTCCAAAGGATTTCTCCAGATCCGCGCCCGTCGTCAGCCGGGCGACTTTGAACTCAGGGAAATGCCGTTCCAAAGTCCTGCGCAGCTTGTGCTCATACGCAGCCCGGCATGCTCGTCGAGCCGTAGGCGACCGCCGATCGCGTTCGCGGCAAATCTCCAGCCTCGAGGGACGCGCCTGTCCCAGCCGCTGCACCGCCAGCCGCAGCGTGCCATTCTTCACTTCAGCCTCAAGCACGCGCCGCACAGCATTGCGCTCGGCCGACCACAGATGCAGCAAGCACCGGTTATACTCGCCCGAAATCGAGTACTTGGATTGCGCCAGATCAAACGCCACAGCGCCGTTTTCCAACACCACGGCGCCCGCAGCCTCGCTGAGAAAGTCCTGCACGGTCCGAGTCAGAGCTTGTGGCGTCACTGTCCGCATGGGCATGATCCATTTGCATTCTCTAACCAGCACGGCTCGCCCGTCTGTGACATGTAACCATCGTCACGGCTCCCCTGTGGATGTTCCGCCTGCCAGCCTCCGCGCCATGTGGGATAATGACTGGGTTGACTAGGTACGTCCCGCCCAACTGAGTCTGCCCGCAGCCCGGCGGCATCTAATTTTGGTGGACAAAAGCTTGATCAAACCCTCTCTTGCCGATAAGCAGCGCTTCTTCTTCGATCACTACGGGATCACCGAAAATGACCTGGAACATTACCTGGCGGCCGCGCTTTCCGCTGGCGGTGACTATGCCGATCTTTATTTCGAATATCTCTCCTCGACCTCGCTGATGGTCGATGAGTCGATGGTCAAATCGGCCTCGCAGGGCATTTCCGCCGGTTGCGGCGTGCGCGTGGTTTCCGGCGAGCGCACCGGCTACGCCTATACAGACGATCTTTCCGCTAGCCGCATCCTGCATGCAGCGCGAACCGCGGCCTTGATTGCCAGCGCTCCGGCCAAGACTCCAGTGGCGGGATTCCAGCAAACTGCGGCCCGCAGCCTGTATCCGGTGACGCTGCCCTCAGTCGATGCCGAAATCACCGCCAAAGTTGAACTCGTGATGCGGGCCGATAAAGCGGCGCGTGCCTACGATCCGCGCATCCAGGAAGTCCGCGCCAGCTACGCCGATGAACTGCGAAATATTCTGGTCGTTGCTTCCGACGGAACCTTTGCCGAAGATTCCCAACCGCTGGCCCGCATGAACGTGTCGTGCATCGCGAAAACCGAAGGCAACTCAGCCCGCGGCGGTTCTGGCGGCGGCGGACGCGTCGCCCTCGACTTCTTCTTCGGAGACAAGAATCCAGAATTCTTCGCGAAAGAAGCGGCGCGACAGGCAATTCTGCAGCTAGATGCCCGCGAAGCTCCCGCCGGCGAGATGGAAGTGGTTCTCGGCCCGGGATGGCCCGGCGTCCTGCTGCACGAAGCGGTCGGTCACGGCCTGGAAGCCGATTTCAACCGCAAGAAAACTTCCGCCTTCGCCGGACTGATCGGCAAACGCGTAGCCAGCGAAGGCTGCACTGTAATCGACAACGGAACCATGCCGTGGCGCCGCGGCTCCTTGAACGTGGATGACGAAGGCGAGCCTACGCAGGAAACCGTGCTGATCGAAAAAGGAATTCTGAAGGGCTACCTGAGTGACAAGCTCTCCGCTCGCCTGATGGGCATCGCCGACACCGGCAACGGACGCCGCGAGAGCTACGAGCACATTCCCATGCCGCGCATGACCAATACCTATATGCTCGCAGGCCAGGACAATCCCGAAGACATTATTCGTTCAGTGAAGCGCGGCATTTACGCGGTAAATTTCGGCGGCGGCCAGGTCGACATCACCAACGGCAAGTTCGTGTTCGGAGCCTCCGAAGCCTACATGATCGAAGACGGCCAGATCACCGCACCCATCAAAGGCGCAACGCTGATCGGCAACGGACCGGATGTTCTGACGCGAGTCTCGATGGTAGGCAACGATTTGAAACTAGACGAAGGCGTCGGCACCTGCGGCAAAGACGGACAAGCCGTACCGGTAGGCGTAGGCATTCCGACCATCAAGATCGATCGCCTGACCGTCGGCGGCACCGCCAAGAAAGATCCCGGCGGCTTCATGCAGTAGATTTTCGATTTCTGTCATCCTGAGCGGAGTGTGAGCTTCGCGCTACCGCGCGAAGCTCACACGCAGTCGAAGGATCCCTTG